>NZ_JBPXLK010000007.1:0-268758 GCF_051843015.1 Nocardia sp. JW2 | reverse complement strand
GCCGCCTCTTCCCTCCCTACGGGCACTCCTTCGTCGCACCCTTCGGTCAGTCCAGAGGCGGCGACGCGCCGAGACCGATCGTGGTTTCCTCTTCGCGGGGAAGACTAGCTGGCGCCGCGAGTCTCGGTACGCAACGCCGAGACCGGTCTTGTGTTTCCTCTTCGCGGGAAGAGTATCGGCTCAGTGGGGGTCTTGCTGTTCGGTGTCCTTGTTTTCCGGGGCGGCGTCGTGGATGAGGCGGGCCAGTTCGTCCGGGCCTGCCAGGTCGGTGGGGGCGATGGTGCGGCCGGAGCGTACGTAATGGAAAGCGGCGCCGACTCGTTGGAGGATCGCGTCCTCGGATTCGCCGGTGCGGGCGGCCATCAGGCGGGCCCAGGCCAGGCGGTAGACGGCGAGCTGCATGGCGACGGCGGGTTCGTCGGCGGGGCCGGGTTCGGCGCCGGTCTTCCAGTCGACGACGATCCAGCGGTCGCCGGGTTCGGCGAAGACGGCGTCCATCCGGCCGCGGATGACGGTGCCCGCGATGCTGGTTTCGAACGGCACCTCCACGTCGATGGGGTTGCGGTGCGCCCAGGGTGAGCGACGGAAGGCGGCCTGCATGGTGGCGAGTTCCTGATCGGCGCGGCCTGCCGTGTCGGCGGCGCCGGGCAGTTCGTCGAGGCCGAGCAGCTGATCGGTGCTGTACCAGGACTGCACCCAGGCGTGGAAGGCGGTGCCGCGGCGGGCCATCGGGTTCGGCGGGTAGGGCAGGGGGCGGCGTAGGCGGGCGGCCAGGCGGGTGGGGTCGGCGCGCAGTTCGACCAGTGCGGTGGCGGGGAGCTGGCCGGGCAGTTCCACCTGCTGTTCGGCGAGTTCGGCGGCGGTGAACTCGGCGAGCAGGGCGTCGACGTCGTTGGCCCAGCCTTCGGGATCGTCGTCCTCGGGCGCGGATTCGGCCGGCGTGCCGCGTAACTGGTCGAGGGCTGCGCGGACGAGGGTGGCGCCCTGTTCGATGGGGTCGCGGCGGTCACCGAGGGGGTCGCGGGGCCACTGGGCGGTCGGCGGGTTGTCGGCGAAGGGGTTGACGGCGTCGGCCGGTGGTTTGTCGTCCCAGCGGGCGACGGTCGCGACGCCGTAGGCGGGGCTGTCGGGGTCGTCGTTGGCCTCTTTGAGTTCGAGCAGGAACTCCGACGGCCCCTTCTGCGAAGTGCCGGTTTCGGGCCAGTAGTAGGCCGAAACCAGCAGGACCCGTTCGGTTCTGGTGAGGGCGACGTAGAACAGGCGGCGCTCTTCGTCGAGGCGGCGGCTCTTGAGCGCGTCGCGGTGTTCGGTGATGGCCTGTTCGAGTTCGGCGCGGTCACCGACGCCGCTCAGGTCGAGGACCGGGACGCCTTCGGCGGCGTCGGGCTGGGCGCGGTCGCCGCGCAGGGTGGTGGGGAGTTCGGTGAGGGCGCCGAGCCAGGTGCTCAGGGCGGTGGTGGAGGGGAACACCGAGGCGCTCACGTGCGGCACCGCGACGACTTCCCATTCGAGCCCCTTGGCGGCGTGCACCGTGAGCACCTGAACCCGATCGCGGGCGACCTCCACTTCGCCCGGCTCCAAACCGTTCTCGACGGATTCGGCGGCCGTGAAGAAGGCGAGCAGCCCGCTGAGCGAGGCGCGCGAGTCGGCGGCATAACCCGCGACCACCTCGGCGAAGGCATCCAGGTGTTCGCGGCCCGCGCCGCCGCCCGCGATCGCGCGGCGGGTCTGGGTCTCCACACCGACGCCGATCGTCCGCTCGACGTCGGCGACCAGTTCGACCAGTGGCTGCCCGCTGCGTTCACGCAGGGCCGCCAGTTCCTCACCGAGGGCGAGGATGCGCGCGTAACCCGCCTCCGAATAGTTCTCCGCCGGACCGGGATCGGCGATGGCGTCGGCCAGGCCCGCGCGTTCGGTGGGTTCCGGGGCCACCTCACGCAGGGCGGACGCCAGGCCGGTCGCGTCGGTGATCGCGGTGGAGGCATCGCCGGACAGGCTCCCGATCGACAGCATCCGAGCCCGCTTGGCCAGCGCGGCCAGGTCGGCGACACCGATGCGCCAGCGCGCGCCGGTGAGGATGCGCACCGCCGCGCTTCCGGTGCCCGGTTCGGCGATCAGCCGCAGGGTGGCGACGATGTCGGCCACCTCGGGGGTCGCCAAAAGTCCACCGAGTCCGACGATTTCGACAGGAAGGCCCTGTTCGCGCAGAGCTTCGGCCAGCGGCGCGGCGTCCGCGTTGCGCCGGATGAGTACCGCCGAGGTAGGCGGCGGTCTGTCCTCTTCCCGCGCCTGGATCCACTCGCGGGCGATCCGCTCGGCAATCCAATCCCGTTCCTGGGCAACAGTTTCCGTGAGCGCGAGTTCGACAGTGCCCGCATGGGCGTCGGGCTTGGCACGCAGGGCGTCCACGGTCGCACCCCCGGCCGCGCGCGCTCGCGACCGCAACGGGTCGGCCACGAGGTTGGCCAACGCCAGCGCTTCGGGCGGATTCCGCCAACTGGTGAGCAACGGCAGAATCGGCGCCGGAAGCCCGTCGCCGACAGGGAAATCCGTCGCGAACCGGGGCAGGTTCGCCGCCGAGGCACCACGCCATCCGTAGATCGACTGCATCGGATCACCCACCGCCGTCACGGCGAGCGCACCGGAACCTGCTTCCCCGGCTCTACTTCCGTCCCCGGACGCACCAGGGCTGCCCCCACCGGGCAAGCCGGAGCTCGGCGAATCACCACGCCGACCATCATCGACGCCGTCGCGCGCACCACCGCGGCGGCCGGGGCTGCCGGCCCGACGCACATCGGACGCGATTTCACCGGGGGCCGGGTCGTCGGACCACAGCGTGGCGTGGTCGGACGTGGCCGACGCGCGCACCCGCACCGGCTCGCTACGCCGATTCTGTTGTACCGCCCTGGCATTGCCGAACAAGGCCGACAGCAGGACTCGCTGGGCATGTCCGGTGTCCTGGTACTCGTCGAGCAGCACCAGTTTGAAGCGGGCGCGTTCGGCGGCGGCGACCTCGGGGTGGTCGACGGCCAGGCGGGCAGCCAGCGACATCTGGGAGCCGAAGTCGAGGGCGCCGCGGCGTTCGAGTGCCTCGGCGAGCTGATTGACCAGCGGAAGCAGGGCGACGCGTTCACGCTGGGCGTTGACCACGTCCTGGAGCTTCTGGCTCGGGCCGCCGCGCTGACGCGGTCCGGCGGGCAGCGTATAGACGAGTTTTTCCAGTTCGGCGTGCGCTTCGGCGAGTTCCTCCGCCTCCACCAAGTGTTCGGCGAGCTGCCCGGACAGCGCGAGCACGGCCTCGGTGACCGAGACGGGGGTGCGGTCGGTGTCGAGGTCGCCGTCCCAGGAGCGGACCACCTCGTGCGCGAGCTGCCACAGCTGCGTCTGGGTGAGCAGCGCGGCCGAGGGTTCCACCGGCAGCAGCAGACCGTGTGCGGTGAGCAGCCTGCCCGCGTAGGAGTGGTAGGTGCTGATCTCCGGTTCGGCGCCCGCGATGACGGTGCGCAGCGCGCCGCTGGGATCGATCTCGCGGACCAGCGGTGCACCGGCCAGCCGGGCCAGGCGGGTGCGGATGCGAGAGGTCAACTGCTGTGCCGCTTTTCGGGTGAACGTGAGGCCGAGCACCTCGTCGGGGGCGACGAGCTGGTTGGCGACCATCCACACCACGCGCGCGGCCATCGTCTCGGTCTTGCCCGCGCCCGCGCCCGCGACCACCAGCGTGGGACCGGGCGGCGCCGCGATGACGGCCGCCTGTTCGTCGGTCGGTGGCGGCAGACCGAGCGCGTCGGCCAGCCGCTGCGGGGTGACGCACACGCCGCTCACTCGTCGGTCACCTGCCGTCCGGTGTCACGCACGGGACAGCTGCCGCCGACCGGGCAGTGCCTGCACCCGTCGTTGCGCACCGCGAGGTAGCCGGGGCCGCGGGTGGCCGCGGCGGCGTCGTGAATGGTGGTTCGCCACTGCTCGAGTCCCTCGGCGTCGAGGGGGTCCTGGGCGCGTTCGGTCGCCCCGGTCTTGTTGTGGGGTTTGGCGACGTAGACCAGGCGCGCACCGCCCGGCTCCCCCGGTTCGGCGTCCTCCTCGTCGAGCGCGCCGTGGGCGGCGGCGACCTGGTAGGTGGCCAGCTGGGCGTGGTCGGCGACGGTCTTCGCGCTGATCGGTGTCTTGCCCGTCTTCACGTCGACGATCACGAACCGGCCCTGCGCGTCGCGTTCGAGCCGGTCGACCCGGCCCCGGATACGCACGGGCCGTTCCCCTTCCGCGCGCGGCGGCAGCACGCAGTCCACCGGCACCTCGACCCCGGCCTGCGTGAGTTCGCCACGGGTGGTGCGCACCCAGGCGAGGAAGGTCTCGAGCATGGCCTCGGTGCGGCGCAGTTCCTGGCGGGAGTGCCAGCCGGTGGCCGGGTCGATCGCCTTCCACGCCTGGTCGAGGGCGGCGCGCACCTGGTGTTCCGGCACGTTGCCCGCCAGTGCCTGCACCAGGGTGTGTACGAGGTTGCCCTTCACGGCGTGCGGGTTGTCGCCGTCGGTGCCGCCGTGGCGTTCCAGCGCCCAGCGCAGCGGACAGGTGCGCAGCAGTTCGACCGTCGACGGGGACAGGCCGATGGGTGAATCGTCGTCGTCCCACAGTTCGCGTTCGCTGCTCAGTGCCGCGGTGCCGTACCAGTCGTCGGGGTCGGTACCCGGCACACCCGCATCGGCGAGGCGCGCCAGCTGCCGGGCCGCGCGGTCGCGGCGCCGCGGGTCGGCGCCGGGATCGCAGACCACACCGCGCAATTCGGCGACCAGCGCGTGCATCACCAGCGCGCGGCCGGGATCGGCGACGGGCAGGGCGCCCGGCTCGCCGGTGTCGTCGTCGCCGAGCAGTTCGGTGAGAAACCGCGACGGCACCAGATCCTGGTCTCCCGCAACGGATTCGACGGCGGTCACCAGCAGCGAGCGCCGAGCCCGGCTGCACGCGACGAGCAGCAGTCGGCGTTCTTCGGCGAGGATCGGGGCCGCCCGGTTCGTCTTCGCCGCCGGGTCGACACCGGCCACCAGGTCGACCAGGTCCTCGGTGTGCAGCAGCGTGCCGCGCGCTCGCGGGTTGGGCCAGATGCCCTCCTGCACGGCGGCGACCGCGACCACGTCCCACTCCCGGCCCGCCGCCGCGTGCGCGCTGAGCAACGTGACGGCCTCTGTTTCGGCGGTCAACGGCCTGCCCTGCTGCGGAATCTGCTGGTGCAGCAGATATTCCACGAAACCCTCGATGCCCGCCTTCGGTAGCCGGTCGACATAGGCCGCTGCGGCGTCGAACAATTCGACGGCGGCGTCGAGGTCGCGGTCGGCCTGCATACCGGCCGCGCCGCCGCGCCGGGACTGCCGGAACCAGCGGCGTTCCAGTCGCGAACTGGTCCACAGGGTCCACAGCACGTCCTCGAGGCCCTTGTCGTGCGCTTGGGCCTGCCTGGCCTTGTCGACGGCGCGCAGTACCCGGTGCAGCGGGGCCGCCTCCACCTCGGTGAGACCGTCGAGCAGGCGGGGCTCGCCGATACCGACGATGAGGTCGCGCAGTACCTCGGCCGAGGACTGGTCGATCAGCGGTACCTCGGCCGGTTCCGGGCGCGTCGGCGTGGCGACGACGTCCAGTGCGGGCGGCATGGTTTCGGCATCGAGGACGTCGATGTCGTCCGGAAGCCGTTCGGCGACATCCCAGTCCGGTTCCGGCTCCGGGCGCAACGGGTCGTCGGGGTCCGGCGGCGGGGGCAGCCACTCGTCGTCGACCGGATCCGGTTCGGGCTCCGGCCATTCCGGTGGTGGCGGCGGTTCGTCCCACAGCAGGAACTGGTCGGCCGCTTCGGGCGGCGTGCCCGCCAAGGCGCCGGTGCGTTCGAGGTCGAGCACGGTGCGGCGGATGCCACGGCGCAACCTGCGCAGCGCGATCTGATCGGCCCCACCGAGCGGTCCCGACAGCAGATCCATGGCGTCTTCGGGCGAGAACACCGAGTCGACGGCCCGTCGCGAACCCGGCCGCGATCGATCACCGGCCAGCAGCACGCGCAGCGCGAGCACCATCCACGCCGCGCCCCGCCTACGCGCCAGTGGTTCGGCCACGGCGGGCCTGCGCACCGGCACCCCGGCGGCCAGCAGCGCCCGCCGCAACGGGGCAAGCGACAACGGCACCGATCGCACGATCACCGCCATGTCGGACCACGGCACACCGTCGGTGAGATGCGCGCGCCGCAGATGGTCCGCGATCAGCGCGGCTTCCTTGGCGGGCGTCGACAACACCCGAACCCGCACGCTGGTCTCGTCGTCCGGCGGCGGCCCGGCTGTCGACTCATCGGATCTGCCCTGGCCCCGCCGCTCGGCAGCCGGATCGGGCCCGGGGCCATCGGGCTCGCCACCGCGCGAGTCCACCTCGGCTTCTGGCTCGTTCAGGTCAGCGCGCGACTCCTGCCCCGGCAGCACCCGATGCCGCGCGCTGCCCGGCAGCCGGGCGGCGATGCGGGCGGTGGCCAGGCGGATCGGTGCACCGCTGCGGTGATTGTGGCGCAGGATGATTCGGCGTCGGGGAACCGTGTCGAGGTCGACGAGGAACCGCGAGTCGGCGCCACGGAAGGTGAAAACGGCCTGGTCGGGGTCGCCGGTGACAACAGTGCTCGCGCTACCGCTGCCGATCGCGCGCACCAGGGTCGCGGCTTGCGGATCCAGGTGCTGGGCGTCGTCGACGAGCAGGTACCGGATCCGATCACGTTCGGCGGCAAGGAGATTGCGGTCGCCCGCGAGCGCGTCGAGGGCGGCACCGACCAGTTCGGCGGCGTCGAGGGCGGGCGCGGTGGCTTCCGGCGCGGCCACACCGACCGACCAGCGCAGCATCGACGCCTCTTCATAGCGCTGCAGGAACCGACCGGCGGCCACCCACGCGTCGTTGTCGTGTTCACGGCCCAGCTTCATCAGGTCCTCGGGGCCGATCCCGCGTTCGGTGGCGCGCAACATCAGGTCGCGCAGTTGTTCGGCGAACCCGCCGAGGGTCAGCGCGGGCTGCAGGCGCGGCGGCCACAGACCAGACGCACCGTCTTCGATGTCTTCGAGGTCGCCGCGCAACATCTCGCGCAGGACCGCGTCCTGTTCGGCACCGGTGAGCAGACGCGGCGGCGGGTTGCCGTGCCGTTCGGCGTGACGGCGCAGCACCGAGAAGGCGTAGGAGTGCAGGGTGCGAACCATGGGTTCGCGGCTGGCACCGGGGATGCCGGTCTGCGGGCCGAGCCGGTGGGTGATGGCGTCGCGCAGGGCCGCGGCGGCGTGTTTGGTATGGGTGAGGACGAGGACCGAGGACGGGTCGGCGCCGTCGGTGATGCGGGCCGCGACGAGGTCGACCAGCAGCGAGGTCTTGCCCGTGCCGGGGCCACCGAGCACCTGCCAGGGCAGCCAGCCGGGGCGCGGCGGGGCGGGTTGGGCTTGTTCGGCGAACAGCGCGCGCACAGGCGCGCCCCAGGCCCGCGGCCGGGGCGCTCGCGTCGTCCGGCGCACGAGTCGCACCGAGCTATCCGATCGCACCACATCGGCTATTGCAACAGACCCCACCGACACGCCCGCCCACCCCCATCGGGGGACACGCTGCGCGATAGTGCGCGACCGGCCACAATGGCTGTCGTGTCGTCGCTTCATGTACAACGTTTCGGCCCCACCGACGGTCCCGTCGTCCTCGCCCTGCACGGCCTCACCGGCCACGGCAACCGGTGGGAAACCCTCGCCACCCGGCATCTGCCGCAGGCCCGGGTGATCGCGCCCGACCTGCGCGGACACGGTCGTTCCACCTCCCTGCCGCCGTGGGACATCGATACCCTCGCCGCCGATGTGGCCGCACTCGTGCGGGCGGAGACCGACGGTCCGGTCGTCGTGGTCGGGCATTCGTTCGGTGGCGCGGTCGGCATCTATCTGGCGCGCGCGCATCGCGAACTCGTGCGCTCGCTGGTGCTGCTGGATCCGGCCATCGGGATCGACCCGAAGCTGATGGAACAGGTGGCCGCCGCCGATCTGGCCTCACCCGATTACACCGATGTCGACGAGGCGCGCTCGGACAAACAGGTGAGCGCGTGGGGCCCCGACGAGGTCGACCCGGCCGAACTCGAGCGCGAGCTCGCCGAGCACCTGGTGCCCGCCGAGGGCGGCCGGGTGCGGTGGCGCACCTTCCAGCCGGCGATCACCTCGTACTGGGGACAGCTGGCCCGTCCGTTCGTGCTGCCGCCCGCCGATGTGCCGACGGTGCTGGTCCAGGCCGCCAAGGTGCAGCCGCCGTACGTCACCGCCGAATTCCGTGGTGCGCTGGCCGCCGAGCTCGCCGATTTCACCGCTCACGACTGGGATTGCGACCACATGGTCCCGCAGGCCCGTCCCGCCGAGACGGCCGCGCTCATCGCGTCGGTGCTGTAGACCGTGCCCGCGACGACCGACGACCAGGTGGAGCGGGTGCGCGCCCTCGTCGCCGCCATCCCACCCGGTCGCGTCGCCACCTACGGCGACCTCGCCGCCGCCGTCGGCCTGTCCTCGCCGCGCACGGTCGGCTGGATCATGCGCACCGACTCCTCCGACCTCCCCTGGCACCGCGTGGTCCCCGCCTCCGGCCGCCCCTCCCCCCACCTCGCCGCCCGCCAGCTCCGCCTCCTCGCCGAGGAAGGAGTCTCCATCACCGACGGCCGCATCGACCTGCGCACCGCCCGCCTCTGACGATCGGGTCGGGGCCGGCGCGGATAGCATGGCCGACATGTCGACTACTTCGCTGGTCTCATGACCGATGCCGATGCGATCGTGCTGGCGGGCGGGCGGGCCAGCCGGATGGGTGGGGTCGACAAGCCCGGGATCGTGATCGGTGGGCGGTCGATGCTCGAGGCGGCGCTCGGGGCGGTGAGCGACTGCGGCGAGGTGGTTGTCGTCGGTCCGCCGCGACCCGAACTCGACGCGCGGATCAAGCAGGTGCGTGAGGTGCCGCCGGGGTCGGGGCCGGTGTCCGCCATCGGCACCGGGCTGGCCGCGCTCGGGCCCGAGTCGGCACCGTGGATCGTTGTGCTCGCGGCCGACATGCCGTTCCTCACACGCGACACCGTGCGCGAATTATTGCTCCGCGCAGCCGAATCCACCGCCGAAGCGGTGTTCGCCATCGATGCGTCGGGGCGGCCGCAGTACCTGGTCGGCGTGTGGCGGCGCACCGCGCTCACGGCGGCGCTGGCAGGCCTGGACGCCCTGGTGAACCAGCCGATGAAGGCGATCATCCCCACCGAGACGGCTCTGGTCGAACTGCCGGGCACCACCGACTGCGATACCGAGGAGGAGGTGCGCCGGGCACGCGAGTCCGTCGACAACGACGCCCGCCTCGACCTCACCGAAGCCAGGAATCGCATCGCCGGCGCACTCACCCCGTTGATCGCCTACGACGCCGCTTTCGCCGACGTACCCGGCGCCGCACTGGCCGAACCGGTGGTCGCGGCGGGCGCACTGCCGCGCTTCGACGTCTCGGCCATGGACGGCTACGCCGTGTGCGGTGACGGCCCGTGGCGACTGCGCCGCGATGTCGGATTCGCCGGTGGCGCAAGGCCGCTCGGGCTGTTGCCCGGCGAGGCGGTGCGGATCGCGACCGGTGCGCACGTGCCCGACGGAACCACCTCCGTGCTGCGCGACGAATTCGCCGTCGTCACCGGCGACGATCTGGCACGGCGGCCCGGCACCCCGATCCGGAGCGATGTGCGGCGCAGCGGCGAGGACCTGCGGGTCGGTGATCGCGTCGCCCCGGCGGGCACCCGGGTGACGGCGGCGCTGCGCTCGGCCGCCGCCTCGGTGGAGGTGACAACGGGTTCGGTCCGTGGGCCCGTCCGAGCTCGAATAGTGATGACCGGTGACGAGATCCGCAGCACCGGCCCGCTGCAGATCGGCCAGACTCGCGACTCGATCGGCCCCGTCCTGCCGGACCTGCTCACCGGCTGCGGTGTACGCGTGGTCGACCGGGTGCACCTGCGCGACACCGCGCACAGTTTCGACGAAATGCTCACCGCCACAACCGGTCTCGATCTACTGGTCGTGGTCGGCGCCACCGGCGGCGGCGCCGCCGACCAGTTGCGCACCGCGCTGGCGCGCACCGGCGCCCGCATCGTCGTCCCGAGACTCGCACTGCGCCCGGGTGGTTCGACCGTCGTAGCCGAATTGCCCGACGGCCCAACGGTTCTCGGCCTGCCCGGTAATCCCTTCGCCGCCATCGCCGTACTACTCGCCCTCACCCCGGCGATCGTCGCGGCCCGCACCGCCTCGGCGCCGCCGCGCACCGTTGTCGGCCCGCTGCACAATGCCGCCGAAATCGCCGCCCCCGTCACCCGCATCACGCCCGCGCGCTACGCCCCCGGCGGCGGCTGGATCGGTGACCCGAATATCCGCACCGCCCACCTGGCCGGTCTCGTCGACCGCGACGGATTGGTCGTGGTCGCACCATCGGCCGAAGACGGCGACCTCGTGGAATTCCTCCCGCTCCCGAGTTGAAACAATGTCGCCGGAATTACCGTCGGTGACTGCCGAAAATGCCGGGACACGCCGAATATCCGCTGGTAGGAATGCTATTTATCGTTCAACTCTACCGCCGCGACGACTCGATGCCTATCGTTGAGCAAGTCAGGCGTACCCCGCCTCGAAAAAGGCGGAATTACGCCGGACATCCGAATTAGGCGAAGTATTCATCCCTCGGAAAGGACCGTGTGGAGATGGCTGAGAAGTCGAAGAAAACGCCGAAAAAGATGCCCAAGCAGATGCCCCGCCAGCAGCAGGAGCAGCGGCAGGAGCAGGACTCGCAGCGGATGACGCGAGCAGGCCAGGATGATCGGCGCGAGCCGCGCCGCCCAGGCAGCCACTGATCCACGCGTGTCGACGAGCCGCCGGTACCGGTACCGGCGGCTCGTCCACGTCAGGCCCCGATCGGCAGGGCCGCGTCACGTCCCCTGCGAGCCGTCGACGGATCGGGCGCGGGGACCGCGTCGAGCAGGCGACGGGTGTATTCCTGCGCTGGTGCCGCGAACACCGCGCGTGCCGCACCGGTTTCCACGATCCGGCCCTGTCGCAGCACCAGGACGCGGTCGGCGACCTGATGCACCACGGCCAGGTCGTGACTGATGAACAGGCTCGCGAACCCGTATTCGGCGCGTAGATCGGCGAACAGGTCGAGCACCTGCGCCTGCACCGAGACATCGAGCGCACTGGTCGGTTCGTCGGCCACCAGCAGCCGGGGCGCCAGTGCCAGCGCCCGCGCCAACGCCACCCGCTGACGCTGCCCACCGGACAACTCCGCCGGCCTGCGCTCGGCGTAGTCCCTCGGCAACCGGACCGACTCGAGCAGATCGCCCACTTTCGAGTACAGCAGCGCCCCCGAGGCGACTCGATGCACCTGGAGCGGTTCACCGATCGCGTCGGCGATGCTGCGTCGCGGGTCGAGCGAGGCGCTCACATCCTGATGCACGAGCGCCACGTGCCTGCGCAACCCGCGCAGCTCCCGCCGGGGCAACCCGGTCAGCGACACACCCTGTAGCTGCACGGTCCCCGAGGTCGCGGGCACCAGCCCGAGCGCGGTCCGCCCGAGTGTGCTCTTGCCCGAACCGGACTCCCCGACGATGCCGAGTACCTCGCGCGGACTCAGCGTCAACGAGATGTCGTGCAGCGCGGGGAACGCGGCACCACCGTGCCGACCGGGATAGACCACGGACAACTCGTCGATCCGCAACACCTCGCGGTACTCCGGTGCCGGTACGCCCCCGCCCTTCTCGGCGACGACGGCCGGTTTCCGTTCCACCACCCTCCGCAGCGCCCGCTCGAGACCCCGAGTCGCGCGACCCGCCGCACCATCGGACTCCGCGGGAAGGGCTGGAGCGGTACCGTCCCCAGTGCCCACCAGGTCGGCCGCCTCGGCACCGGTATCGAACCGCACCGGGTCGGGCCTTTCGGTGCTCGAAGCGTTCGGGACGACGTCGGCCTCGTTCGCACCGCGCGTCGGGATCACCGTCTCGACTGGCTGGACCTCGGGCACGCCGTCGGGGTCGCCGACCTCGGGCGCCACCGCTGCCCCACCGCGCGCCGAACGTGCCGGCAAGCGCGGGACCGACGCGAGCAGCGTGCGGGTGTACTCGGCCTGCGGTGCGGCGAACAGGTCGAAGACCGGCTGCTGTTCGACCACCTGACCCGCGCGCAGCACCACCACGCGATCGGCGATCTCGGCGACCACGCCGAGGTTGTGGGTGATGAACAGCACCGAGGTGCCCCGATCACGTCGCAGCGTGTGCAGCAGGTCGAGGATTTCGGCCTGCACGGTGACGTCGAGCGCGGTGGTCGGTTCGTCGGCGATGAGCAGGTCGGGCTCACCCGACAGCGCGAGCGCGATGACCACCCGCTGCTTCTGCCCGCCGGAGAGCTGATGCGGGTACCAGTCGAGGCGTTCGGCGGGTTCGGGGATGTCGACGGCGGTGAGCAGTTCGATCGCGCGGGCACGGGCCGCGGCCTTGTCGGTGACGCCGTGCGCGCGCAGGGCCCGCACGAGCTGGGTGCCGATCTTCTGCACCGGATTGAGCGCGGTCTGGGGCTCCTGGAACACCATGGCGGCCCGCGTACCGCGCAGGCCGCGCAAGGTCGCTTCGTCGGCGCCGACGATCTCGGTCGAGGCGAGGGTGACCGACCCGCGCGCCCGCGCTGTCTCCGGCAGCAGTCCGAGCGCGGCCCGCGCGGTGAGCGACTTCCCCGACCCGGATTCGCCGACCAGCGCGACGACCTCCCCGCGCCGCACCTGCAAGCTCACCCCGTGCACCACGGTCTTGTCCCCGAAGGCGACGACCAGCTCGGTGATGTCGAGCACGACATCTTCGGGCTCGCGCTCTTGCGTACTCATCCCGATCTCCTCGCGTTGCCCAGTGCTTGGGCGATCAACAGAAATCCGAGCGTCAGCCCGGCGACGACGACCAGCGGCCCGACCGCCATCCACGGATTGGCGTCGAGGTTGCCGATGGATTCACCGATCAGCGAGCCGAGCGAGGGATTCGGGGGCTGGACCCCGATCCCGATGAAGCTCATCGCGCCCTCGAGGAACACCGCGACCGACAGCGACAGCGCGAACTGCACGACGAGCGGTTCGATCGCGTTGGGCAGCACGTGTTTGCGCAGCGTCCACCAGGTGCCCGCGCCGATCACCTCGGATGCCTCGACGAAGGGTTGTTCGCGCACCGCGAGCACGGCGGTGCGGATCTGACGACCGAAGATCGGGATCTCCGCGGCCACGATGACGATCACCACCGCGTGCCAGCCCGGCCCGGTGATCGCGGCGAGGGCGATCGCGAAGATCAGCGACGGGAAGGCCAGCACCAGGTCGAACAGGCGCTGCACGGTGACATCGGCGAACGGGTGCACGGTGGCGGCGAGCCCGATCAGCGAACCGATCACCGCGGCGAGCGGCACCGCGAGTGCCACGATGAGCAGGTCGACGCGGATTCCGGCCAGCACGCGCGCGGCGACGTCGCGGTTGAGGTGGTCGGTGCCGAGCCAGTGCTGTGCGCTCGGGCCGAGCAGGTTGGCGGACGGTATCTGCGCGAGCGGGTCGAAGGAGCTCAGTACTCCGGCGAACACACCGGCGAGCGCGATCACGCCGACCAGGAGGACACCGGCCAGTCCCTGTCCACTGCGCAACGCGGCCGCTCGCCGCGCGCGTGTTTCCGCGATCGCGACAGTCACGATCGTCCCCCGATCCGGACTCGCGGGTCCAGCCACGCATGGGCGAGATCGGTGAGCAACTGGATCACCACGAACACCGCGACGGCGAGCAGCAACAGCACCTGCACCACCGGATAGTCGCGGCGGCTGATGCCCTGCTCGATGAGCTGACCGATCCCCGGCCACACGAACGCCGCCTCCACCAGCACCGCCCCGCCGAGTAGCTGACCGGTCTGCAGGCCGAGCACGGTGAGCGAGGTCGGCAGTGCGTTGCGCAGCGCCCCGCGCGTGACGATCTCGCGGTGGTCGACACCGAGCGAACGTGCCGTGAGCACATACGGTTTG
Organism: Nocardia sp. JW2; assembly: GCF_051843015.1. Taxonomy (NCBI): domain Bacteria; kingdom Bacillati; phylum Actinomycetota; class Actinomycetes; order Mycobacteriales; family Nocardiaceae; genus Nocardia; species Nocardia sp. JW2. The sequence goes on along the minus strand of NZ_JBPXLK010000007.1, from coordinate 254,707 downwards.
GTGAGCTCGGTCCGCAGGGACTCGGTGAGGAACCGGGTCAGCGCCGCCGCCACCGGCAGTGCGAGGCAGATCGCGGGCAGCAGCAGATACTGCACCGCGATATCCGGCCGGGCGATGAATCCGTCCGGCGGCACCCCGCCCGAGGGCAGGATCGGGATCGCGACGGCGAACACCAGCACCAGCAGTGGTCCCACCACGAAGGTCGGCAACGCGACGGCGATCGTATTCGCCGCCGCCACCACGGTATTCAGCCAGCGACTCGGCCACAGCACCGAGGCCAGCGACACCGCAAGGCTCACCACCACGGCGAGCACCAGCGCGGTCACCGTGAGCACGAGGGTATTGGTGAGCCCACGACCGACAAGATCGCTGATCTGCCCACCGATGAGGTAGGACCGGCCGAGGTCCAGGGTGACCAGATCGCCCAGCCAGCTCAGGTATTGCACGGGAATCGACCGGTCGAGACCGAGCTGCTGCCGAATGGCCGCGACGGACTCGGGTGTCGCGTCGTTGCCCGCCAGGATGGTGGCCGGGTCGCCCGGCACCAGGCGCAGCAGCAGGAAGATCAGCACCGACGCTCCGAACAGAACGAGCAGCGCCGAGGGGAGGCGGTGCAGCAGGTAGCGCGTCATGACAGGAACGTGTCGGTGAGTACGGGTTCGCGGCGCTTGGTCCAAGCGAATCCGTGCACCGTGTTGCTGGTGGAGTACTGCTGGAAACGCACGCCGATTTCGATCAGGAACAGCCCTTCCAGCAGCTGATCCGTCACGGCCCGGTAGGCGCGCACCGCGTCGGGCCCGGTGCCCTGCGGCAGTTGCCATGCGGCATCGGCGGCCGCGGTGTAGGCAGGCGACTCGTAGCGAGAGGCATTGCGGCGGGCGTTGAACGGGTACGCACTCACGGTGAGCGTCGACGGCACGAACTGTGCCCACGAGTGGTCGGTCACCCACAGCCCGCGGAACTGCTGGCCGGTGAGCTGCTTCACGAAGGCGGCGTTGTCGATCGGGTCGAGATCGACCTCGATGCCCACCTCGGCCAGGTTGGCCTGCACGATCTGGGCGGTCGCCTCGAATCCGGGCGCGAAGGTCAACGGCAGGCGCGGTGGCTTGGTCACCTGGGCCAGCAGTGCCTTGGCCTTGCCGATATCCCGGCCGTACCTGGTGTTGAGGGACTCGTCGAACGCGGGAGAATTCTTCGGCCACGGCACATTCAGGGGATAGCCCGCGCCGCGATAGACCTCGGTGACGATCCGTTCGCGGTCCAGCGCGTAGGCGATGGCTTGGCGCACCCGCACATCCGCCAGCGCGGGCTCGGAGACATTGACCCCCACATAGGTCTGCAGTTCGGCGCCCTCGAGATTGTGCACGGTGAATCCGCCACTCTTGGACAGTGTTTCGGCGTCGCGGAAGCTGAGTTCACGCGCAGCGGCGACCTGACCGGTCTTGAGTGCGTTCAGCAGAGCCTGCGGATCGGGGACGATCGAGACCTCCACCCGGTCGAGGTAGGGACGATCCGGGATCCAGTACCCGCTGTTCTTGGCGAAGATCAGCTGCGAATTCGGAATTCGCTGTACGAAGGTGAACGGTCCGGTGCCGATATAGGTTTCACCGGTGCCGAGTTTGTCGGCGGTTTCGCTGTCGAGAATGGGCACCGTATCGAGCAGGTCGAAGATATTGCTCACCGGATGGGCGAAACGCAGGACGATCCGGGTGGGCGAGACGATATCGAATTCGGTCACCGCGGCGGCGGTCGACCGCAATTGCGCCGACCATTTGGGGTCGGCGTAGGTGCGGATCGAGAACTCCACATCCTTGGCCGTGAACACCCGCCCGCTGTGGAATTTCACGTCGTCGCGCAGGTCCAGACTCACCGAGCGGCCGTCGGCGGCGAGCTGCCAGGCCTCGGCCAGCAGCGGCTGTGGTTCGAGTGAATCGTTCGGGTAGCGGATCAGCGATTCGTAGACCAGGCCGACGAGCACCGGGGTGGCGGCGGTATTGGTGAGCAGGTTGGCGGGCACCAGGTCCTCACGGATGCCGACCTTCAAGGTGCCACCGCGCACCGGCGTCGCGTCGTCGCCGCCTGCCTTCTGCTCCGAGACCGCGGAGGTGCACGCCGCGAGGGCCGCCCCACCGAAGATGGCCGCGGCAGCGATACCGCTGGTGCGCAGGAAATTTCGGCGATGGATACCGCCACGCGATGCATTGTTCGTTGACACGACAGCGACGCTAACAATGTGCGAGACACCGGTCACCGATTCCGCGCAGGCTGCATCTAACCCTGGTGACCAGCCATTTCGTCCAGTTCACTGCGGGAATGCCAGTTCCACCCCACGCACGCGGTTACGAATCCTTCGCAGGCTCGATCGGACGCACCTCCGCCGATTCCACGCCGGATTGGACCTCGCCTGCCACGGCGCCCGCCGGTGCGCCGAATATCGTCGTCGTCCTCGTGGACGATATGGGTTACAGCGATATCGGCCCGTACGGTTCCGAGATCGCCACGCCCACACTGGATCGGCTCGCCGCGACGGGTGTGCGCTTGTCGAATTACCACACCACTCCCCTGTGCTCACCGTCGCGCGCCGCGTTGCTCACCGGTATCAATCCGCACCGCGCGGGATTCGGTTTCGTCGCCAATGCCGATCCCGGCTATCCCGGGCTGCGCCTGGAACTGGCCGACGATGTGCTCACCCTCCCGGAGATTCTGCGGGACAACGGATATGCCACCTACGCGGTGGGCAAATGGCATCTGGTGCGTGATGCCACGATGAATCCGGCGGCGCACCGGAATTCGTGGCCGACACAGCGCGGATTCGACCGGTACTACGGGTCGCTGGAAGGCCTCAATTCCTTCTACTACCCGAACCAACTGGTTTCCGACAGTTCGGTGGTGGATGTCGAGGAGTATCCGCCGGGTTACTACCTCACCGACGACCTCACCGACAAGGCGCTGTCCTACATCAAGGACCTACGCGCACACGACGCGACGAAACCGTTCTTCCTGTACTTCGCGCACGTCGCCATGCACGGGCCGTTGCAGGCGAAGGCGCAGGACCAGGCGAAGTACCGCGGGCGATACGACGAGGGCTGGGACGAATTGCGCCGGAAGCGCTTCGCCGAGCAGTTGGCGCAGGGCCTGTTCCCCCCGGGCACCCAGCAGAAGCCGCGCAATACCGAGCCGGGTTACGAGGCGGCGGAATGGGATTCGCTGTCCCCGGCCGAGCAGCGGCGGTACGCCCGGTACATGGAGGTGTACGCGGGCATGGTCGACAGCATCGACCAGAGTCTGGGCCGCATCGTCGATCTGCTCGAGGAACTGGGCGAGCTCGACAACACGGTCATCGTGTTCACCTCCGACAACGGCGGCACCGCCGAGGGCGGGCCGGAGGGCACCCGCTCCTATTTCGCCGAGTTCGCGCACATCGACGACCCCGACTGGGTGGGCGATGTGCCCCACGACGAGGAACTGATCGGTACCGCGAAGCTCGGGGTGCACTACCCGCGTGGCTGGGGGCAGGCGTCGAACACGCCGTTCCGCTTCTACAAGGGGCAGACCTTCGCCGGTGGGGTGCGGGTGCCGCTGATCGTGTCGTGGCCGAAAGGCTTGCCGCGCAAGGACGACGACACCGGTATCCGGCACGAGTACGCCTATGTCACCGACCTGGCGCCGACCCTGCTCGACCTCGCCGGGCTCGACCGGCCTTCGGTCCGCAACGGTCTACCGGCCAAGGACTTCGACGGCGTATCCGCCGCCGCCCTGCTCCGCGACGCCTGGGCACCGACCCTGCACACCGAGCAGTATTCGGAGATGACCGGTCATCGCGGCTTCTATCGCGACGGGTGGAAACTGCTCTCGCTCCACGAAGCCGGCTCCGACCTGGACGCACCCGACTGGCAGCTCTTCGACGTGCGCGCCGACCCCACCGAGCTGCACGACCTTTCCGCACAGTATCCGGACAAGGCCGCCGAACTCGCGGCTGCCTGGGACGAATCGGCGTGGGCCAATACGGTTTTCCCGCTCCTCACCCGTGCCGACCTCTTCCGCAGGCGCCCGGAGGAGGCCCGCCTGGCCGACCCGGTACGTCTGCTCCCCGGGACCCCGACCCTCGAGCGCTATCGTTCGCAACGGCTGATCGCCTACCGCGACTTCACCATCACCGCCGAACTGGGCGCAGCCACCTCGCGAACCGGTGACCGATCCGTGCCCACCGGATACCGGGACGGCGACGAAGGCGTACTCGTCGCCCACGGTGACCCGCTCGGTGGTTACCTGCTCTACATCGAGCACGGCGAGGTGGTGCTCGGCGTGAACAGTTACGGCCGCTACGCGTCGGTGGGCACACCGCTGCCGGTCGGCACCCGCTCGGTCACCGTCCGCGCCACCGTGCGTCCCCACCTGCGCTGGGACTTCGTCGTCGAAGCCGACGGCACACCCCTGGCCGAACTCCCCGACCAGGTCCAGCTCGTCGGCATGGCGCCGTGGACCGGCATCTCCGTCGGCGTCGACGCCCGCGGCCCGGTGTCCTGGGACCTACGCGAACGCCGCGGCCCCTTCCGCTACACCGGCGCCCTCCGCGCGATCACCTACACGCCAGGTCCGATCCAGGTTCCGCAGGCCACCATCGATGCGGTCGAACGCGAGGCCGAGTTCGTTGCCGAGTAGCGCCCCGGGCATGCACTCCGCCGAGCTGGTCACGCGTCTGTCCAGGTCGGGATCGGGTCCCGGCGGGTCGACCTGGTCGGATATCGTCTACCGGCGGAAAGACAGTCTCGCAGTGAGGACACCCCGATGGACGACAGTTCCCTGACCTGGGACGACGGTGCGCTCGTCACCATCGACCAGCGCGGGCTGCCGCACGAGGTGCGTGAGCTGCGGTTGACGACCGTCGATCAGGTGATCGACGCCATCACCACGCTCGCCATCCGTGGTGCGCCCGCCATCGGGATCGCGGGGGCGTTCGGCGTGGTCATCGCGACCCGCGCTCACACGAAGGTCGTCGACGCCGCCACCGAGGCCGTCGCCGAACATGGCTGCGGGGCCGCTGAGCAGGTAGGACAGCGCAGCGCGGCCGTCTCGCGCGAAGCAGTGCGAGCCGGACATTCGGGCGGCGAAGTGGTCGACATGGCGGCGGTGGAAGCCGAGGCGGATCGAATCGCGGCGGCGCGACCCACCGCCGTCAATCTGGCATGGGCGGTCGAGCGGGTGCGGGCACGGATTCCCGAAGGTGCCGACGCCGTACTGGCCGAAACCCTCGACATGCTCGCCGAGGACGGCCGGGTCAACCTGGCGGCCGCCACCCACGCCGCCGACCTGGTGCAGCAGCTCTGTGGTGACCGGCCGCTTCGCCTGCTCACGCACTGCAACACCGGGCGTCTGGCCACCAGCGCGGTGGGTACGGCCATCGGCGCGCTGCGGGTGCTGCACGAGCGCGGTGTGGTCACCGATGTGATCGTGGACGAGACCCGGCCGCTGCTGCAGGGTGCGCGGCTCACCGCGTGGGAGCTGGCCGAGGCGGGCATCCCGCACCGGCTCACCATCGACTCGGCCGCCGCGTGGGCGATGGCGACGGGCCAGGTGGACGCGGTGCTCGTGGGCGCCGACCGGATCACCGCCAACGGCGATGTCGCCAACAAGATCGGCACCTTCGGTCTTGCCCTTGCGGCGCGTCATCACGGCATCCCGTTCATCGTCGTCGCCCCGGAGTCCACCCGCGATACCGCGATGGCGACCGGCGCGCAGATCGTCGTCGAACAGCGGGCCGCCGCGGAGGTCACCGGGTTCGGTGGGGTGGAGGCCGCACCGGCAGGCACCGCCGTGTTCAACCCGGCCTTCGATGTGACACCGGCCGACCTGGTCACCGCGGTGGTCACGGAGAACGGTGTGGTCTACCGCAACGCGGACACCTTCGACGGGAACGGCCGCGCCGCGAGCTCGGCGAGCGACATGGCCGGACGCGCGCTCGCCGCCGTCGCTCGTCAGCTCTACGAGCGCGGCTGGATGCCCGGTACGGCAGGCAACATCTCGGTGCGATCCGGGAGCGACGATGCGCTGATCACCGCCAGCGGATTGTCGAAAGGCGAACTGACCGAGCGCGATGCGGTGCGCGTCCGCGTGGCCGACACCACCGTGTACCCGGGTCAGGACCGAAAACCCTCCGCCGAGACCAGCATTCACACCGCCGTGTACCGCACGCGCGATGCCGGTGCCGTCGTGCACGTGCACTCACCGTTCGCCACCGCCCTGGCGACCACCGCCCGGCCGGGTGACACCGTGCGGGTCAGCGGGTACGAACTCATCAAGGGTTTCGGGCTCGACGATCCGTCGACCGTGTATGTTCCGGTGTTCGCGAACTGGCCCGACGTCGCGCGTATCGGGGCCGACATCGAGTACTACCTGCGCGAGAATCCCGGTGCCGCACCGATTCTGTTCATCACCGGGCACGGCATCACCGCCTGGGGTGACACTCTTGCTCAGGCGCGTGATCGCGCCGAATGCCTGGAAGCACTGTGCGAGTTGATCGCCCGCACCGGACGTACCGACGCCACTCCTTTCGAGATCGGACCGAGATGACCCTGCTGCAAGTGATGGCGGCCGACAATGCCGCCGATGTCCGGGTGCGGACCACCGATACCGCCGAGATCGGTGCCGAGCTGTCGAAGCACGGCATCGCCTTCTCCCGCTGGGAGGTGCTCCCCGACGCCGCGACCACCGACTCCGACACCCTGCTCGCCCATTACGCGCCGCGGATCGCCGAACTGAACGCGTCGGGTCGCTACGAGCACATCGATATCGCCCGCATCCACCCCGACGACGACAACCCCGACTGGCCCGCCACTGCGGCGGGTGCGCGCACCAAGTTCCTCGACGAGCACCGGCACGCCGAGGACGAGGTGCGTTTCTTCGCCGCCGGTCGCGGCTGCTTCTACCTGCACATCGACGACGCGGTGCTGGCCACGGTGTGCGAGGCGGGCGACCTGCTTTCGGTGCCCGCGGGCACCCTGCACTGGTTCGACATGGGCCCCCGCCCCGATTTCGTCGCCATCCGCTTCTTCGAGGAGGCCGACGGCTGGATCGGCGACTTCACCGGCGACAAGATCAGCGCCGGTTTCCCCACCCTGGACGAGCTGCTCGCGTGATCCGCGCGATCGTCCTCGATATCGAGGGCACCACCAGCCCCACCGATTCGGTACGCACCGACCTGTACGGCTACACCGAGCAGCATCTGCCCGCCTGGCTGGCCGAGAATGTCACCGGCGCAGCCGGATCCGTGATCGCCGCCACCCGGGAACTGTCCGGCGAGGCGACCGCCGATACCGCACGGATCGCCGAGATCCTCACCGGCTGGCTGCATTCCGATGTGAAGGCCGAGCCGCTGAAAGCCGCCCAGGGCGCCATCTGTGCGGAGGGCTTCCGCGCAGGCGACTTACACGGCCGCTTCTTCGACGACGTCGCCCCCGCCCTGCGCGCCTGGCACGGCGCAGGCCACACCCTCTACATCTATTCCTCCGGATCCGTACGCAACCAACAGGATTGGTTCACCTACGCCGACCCCGGCGACCTCTCACCCCTCATCACCGATCACTTCGACCTGGTGAACGCCGGCCCCAAACGCGAACCGTCCTCCTACGACACCATCACCACCCGCATCGGCGTCGCCCCGCGTGAAACCCTGTTCCTCTCCGATCACCCGGACGAACTCGACGCCGCGGTCACCGCAGGCTGGCACGTGGTCGGCGTCCACCGCCCCGGCGAACCGAATCCCCCACGCCCACCGCACAAGTGGGTCGGATCGTTCGCGGAGATCGACCCTGCCGCGCTGACCGAACAGTAGGCCGCGGCGAGCACAAGAAAAGACGCGCCGAGGTCCTGGTGTGGACCTCGGCGCGCCGAATCACTTGCCGACAGTGACCTTTTCGCGTTCAGTTTCCGGTTCGTAGGTCTCCCAGAAGGTGGCGTTGCGGATACCCAGTGCCTTCGGATCGAAGACCGGGTCCTTGCCTTCCTTCTTCTGCTTCTCGTAATCACGCAGGGCCTTGTAGGCGGGCTGCTGGATGATGATGATGCCGATGATGTTGAGCCAGGCCATCAGGCCGACGCCGATGTCGCCGAGGGTCCAGGCGTCGGTGGCCGTCGACAGCGCGCCGACGGCGACCGACACCAGGATGAGGGCCTGCAGGACCAGCGTGGTGTTGGCGCCGACCGTGCCGCGGATGACGGGGACCGGCTTGGCCGCGGCCTTGCCGACCAGGAAGCGCAGGTTGGTGTCGGCCATGTAGTAATAGGCGATGATCGTGGTCAGGCAGAAGAACGCCAGCGAGATCGCGACGAAGGTCGAGCCGAAACCGCCCCACAGGGTGTCGACCGCGTGCTGGGCGTAGGCGGGGCCGACCGCGGCGTCCGACGGCAGCACTCCACCGTCGGCCAGCACCTTGCCGTCGGCGGACTCACCCTCGAAGACCCGGTAGGCGCCGGTCGACAGGATCAGCAGACCGGTGGCGGTGCACACGAACAGGGTGTCGATGTACACGGCGAAGGCCTGCACCAGACCCTGCTTGGCGGGGTGGGACACCTCGGCGGCGGCCGCCGAGTGCGGGCCGGTGCCCTGACCTGCCTCGTTGGAGTACACACCGCGCTTGACGCCCCACATCACGGCCGCGCCGATGATCGCGCCGAACGCCGCGTCGGCGCCGAGGGCGCTGCGCACCACCAGGGCGAGGATCTCCGGGATCTGGCCGGCGTTGGCGAACACGATGACCATGGAGATCAGGATGTAGCCCACCGCCATGAACGGCACGACGACCGCCGCGAAGGCGGCGATGCGCTTGACGCCACCGATGATGACGAACGCGAGCACGATCACGGTGCCGAGGGCGACCACCCATTCCGACACACCCCAGGCCTGGTTCATCGCGGCCGCCATGGAGTTGGACTGCACGCTCGGCATGAGCAGACCGCAGGCCAGCACCGTCACGGCGGCGAAGATCACCGCGTAGACGTTGAACAGTGGGGCGGCCTTGGTGTGCGACATCGCCCGGTGGAAGTAGTAGGCGGGCCCGCCACGGTACTCACCGGTGAGCGGGTCGCGGGTCTTGTAGATCTGGCCGAGGGTGCACTCGACGAAGGAGGTGGAGGCGCCGAGGAAGGCCACTGCCCACATCCAGAACAGCGCACCCGGGCCGCCGAAGGCGATGGCGGTGGCGACGCCCGCGATATTGCCGGTGCCGATCCGCCCCGACAGCGACATCGCCAGCGCCTGGAACGACGACACGCCCGCGGCGGACTTCTCGCCGCGCAACAACAGCCGCACCATCTCCGGGATCTGGCGGACCTGGACGAACCTGGAGCGGATCGAGAAGTACACCCCCGCGGCCAAGCACAGATAGATCAACGAGTTGCTCCAGATATAACCGTTGATCGTGGTCAAGAACTCAGCCACTCGCTCGTACTCCCTGATAGCCATCGATGGACGCCAGACATGATCGCATGTCCGGTAACCGCTGGTTAGCTGAGTACATATTGTTCGCCCGCCCGCCCCGCTCTCGGGCGTGGATCGAAGCGACGCAGGTCACTGTGGGTGTGTAAACAAATGTAAACCGTCCGAGAACCCGTCGTTTCCGAAGCATCACCGCGGCGGTGCCGAACCGCCTCGCGAGCGTCGGGAAAGGCCGGTCGGGTGGGGGTTTCCCCTGGTCGTGGCGGGTGTGGTGGGTGAGCGTCGGGTTACGGGGGTGACCAGCACATTTCGCCCACCTCACAACGCACAAAGGCCCGATCCGGGGTGTGAGAAGTTCGTTTTGACCGGCGGGATCGCCTCCTTACAGTTGGCCTCAACAGCCCGATTTCACAAGCTCGAAGGGGGCGTCGTGGTTAATTCGCGCACTCATGGTCCGTCGCCCACCGATTTCGGTGACAGTCTGCTGACGCTCGGAAAGTACTTTCAGCGCGGTGAGGTTTCCGCGGATCAGCGGTCGGTGTTCAAGGTCGGTGGGCGCGATGCCGACGCGTTCTACCGCGACCGGTGGTCGCACGACAAGGTGGTGCGCTCCACCCACGGCGTGAACTGCACCGGTTCGTGCTCGTGGAAGATCTACGTCAAGGACGGCGTGATCACCTGGGAGTCCCAGCAGACCGACTACCCCTCGGTGGGCTCGGACAAGCCCGAGTACGAACCGCGCGGCTGCCCACGTGGCGCCTCGTTCTCCTGGTACACCTACTCCCCCGCCCGCGTGCGCTACCCGTATGTGCGCGGCACCCTGCTCGATCTGTACCGCAAGGCCAAGGCCGAGCTGAAGGACCCGGTGCTGGCCTGGGAGTCGATCGTCGAGGATCCGGTCAAGGCCAAGGCGTACAAGAACGCCCGCGGCAAGGGCGGGTTCGTGCGCGCCGAGTGGTGGGAGGCGGCTGAAATCGCCGCTGCCGCACATGTTTACACGATCAAGCAGTACGGCCCCGACCGCGTCGCCGGGTTCTCGCCGATTCCGGCGATGTCGATGGTCAGCCACGCCACGGGCGCCCGTTTCGTGTCGCTGCTCGGCGGCTACATGCTCTCGTTCTACGACTGGTACGCCGACCTGCCGGTGGCCTCGCCGCAGGTGTTCGGTGACCAGACCGACGTGCCGGAGTCGGCCGACTGGTTCGACGCGGGGTACCTCATCATGTGGGGTTCCAACGTCCCGGTGACCCGCACCCCCGACGCGCACTACATGACCGAGGCGCGGTATCGCGGCCAGAAGGTCGTGGTGGTCTCTCCCGACTACGCCGACAACACCAAGTTCGCCGACGAGTGGGTGGCCGCACGCCCCGGTACCGACGCGGCGCTGGCGATGGCGATGGGGCACGTGGTGCTCAAGGAGTTCTTCCTCGAGAAGCAGACTCCGATGTTCCTGGACTACATCAAGTCCTACACCGATTTGCCGTACCTGATCTGTCTCGACGAGGCGGCGGATCAGGGCGGCGCTCTTCCCGGCAAGTTCCTGACGGCGGCCGATCTGGGCCACACCGACGAGAACGCCGCACACAAGCCGGTACTGCTCGATCAGGCCGGAAACCCGGTGGTGCCCAACGGTTCTCTTGGCCACCGCTTCAACGAGGCCGACGCGGGCAAGTGGAATCTCGACCTCGAAGGGGTCGACCCGCTGCTCACCCTGCTCGGCCATTCCGACGAGGCGCCGACCACCATTGCGCTGCCCCGCTTCGACACCGACACCGCCGCACCCATCATCCGCGGCGTGCCGACGAAAACCGTTGCGGGCAAACGGGTCACCACCGTCTTCGACCTGCTTCTCGCCCAGTACGGCCTCGGCCGTGACGGCCTGCCCGGCGAGTGGGCCAAGGGTTACGACGACGCCGAGTCGCCCTACACCCCGGCCTGGCAGGAAACCATCACCGGCGTGCCCGCCGTGCAGGCCGCGCGCATCGGCCGCGAATTCGCCGACAACGCCGAACGTTCCGGTGGCCGCTCGATGATCCTGATGGGCGCGGGCACCAACCACTGGTTCCACTCCGATCAGATCTACCGCGCGTTCTTCACCCTCACGCTGCTCACCGGCTGCCAGGGCAAGAACGGCGGCGGCTGGGCGCATTACGTCGGCCAGGAGAAGTGCCGACCGGTAACAGGTTGGGCCACCTTGGCTTCGGCGAGCGACTGGCAGCGCCCGCCGCGTCAGATGCAGGGCACCGTGTTCTGGTACCTGACCAACGACCAGTGGCGCTACGACCCGTTCACCTCGGACTCGTTCGCGTCCCCGCTCGGCAAGGGCAAGTTCGCCGGTCGTACCGCCGCCGACAACATCGCGCTGGCGAGTCGTCTCGGCTGGATGCCGAGCTACCCGACGTTCAACCGCAACCCACTGGACATGGCCGACGAAGCGGCCGCCGCGGGTAAGACACCCGGTGAGCACGTGGTCGACGGCCTCAAGTCCGGTGACCTGCGTTTCGCCTGCGAAGACCCCGACGCCCCCGAGAACTTCCCGCGCGTGCTCACCGTGTGGCGGGCAAACCTGCTCGGCTCCTCGGGCAAGGGCAACGAGTACTTCCAGAAGCATCTGCTCGGCTGCGGCTCCAACCTGCAGACCACCGACGCCACCGGCGTGCGCCCGCAGGAACTGGAATGGCGGGAGGAAGGCGCCGAGGGCAAGCTGGACCTGCTGCTGGCCCTTGACTTCCGCATGACCAGCACCACCCTGTTCGCCGACATCGTGCTGCCCGCCGCCACCTGGTACGAGAAGCACGACCTGTCCTCCACCGACATGCACCCCTTCGTGCACGCCTTCTCCCCCGCCATCTCCCCGCCGTGGGAGGCCAAGACCGACTTCGAGGCGTTCCACCGCATCGCGCGCGGATTCTCCTGGCTGGCCGAAAAGCACCTCGGCACAAGGAAAGACATCGTCGCGGTGCCGTTGCAGCACGACTCGCCGGATGCGCTGGCGCAGGCGGGCGGCAAGGTGCTGGACTGGAAAGCCGGTGAGTGCGAACCGATTCCGGGCAAGACCATGCCCAAGATCGTCGAGATCGAACGCGACTACACCAAGATCGCCGAGAAGCTCGCGGCGCTCGGCCCGCTGGTCGACACGCTCGGCGTGACCACCAAGGGCATCACGACCTACCCGGACAAAGAGGTGGAATACCTCGCGGGCAAGAACGGCACCGTGGTGTCGGGGATTGCGGCCGGGCGGCCGTCGCTGGCCAAGGACACCTTCGCCGCCGAGACGATTCTCGCGCTGTCGGGGACGACCAACGGCCGTCTCGCGGTCGAGGGATTCCACCAGCTCGAACGCCGCACCGGTACGAAACTCGCCGACCTCGCCGCCGAGGCCGAGGGCAAGCAGATCACCTTCGCCGACACCCAGGCGCGGCCCGTTCCGGTGATCACCTCGCCGGAGTGGTCGGGTAGCGAGAGCGGCGGGCGCCGGTACTCGCCGTTCACCATCAATGTGGAGCGGCTCAAGCCGTGGCACACCCTCACCGGGCGTCAGCACTTCTACCTCGACCACGACTGGATGATCGAACTCGGTGAGCAACTGCCGATCTTCCGTCCACCGCTGGACATGTCGGCGCTGTTCGCGGAGCCGAGCATCGGCAATGTGAGCGGCAACGGGCTCACCGTGCGCTACCTGACCCCGCACTCGAAGTGGTCCATCCACTCGGCCTACCAGGACAACCTGCACATGCTCACGCTCTCGCGTGGCGGTCAGACCATCTGGATGTCGGATGTGGATGCCAAGAAGATCGGTGTGGCCGACAACGACTGGATCGAGGCGATCAACCGCAACGGTGTGGTCGTGGCCCGCGCGATCGTCTCGCACCGCATGCCCGAGGGCACGGTGTTCATGTACCACGCCCAGGACCGCGCGGTCGACGTGCCGCGCATCGAGGGCGCCGAGGACACCACCTCCGAAGCCAAGGGCAAGCGCGGCGGTATCCACAACGCACTCACCCGGGTGCTGATCAAGCCCTCGCACCTGATCGGCGGCTACGCCCAGCAGTCGTTCGCGCTGAATTACCACGGCCCCACCGGAAACCAGCGCGACGAGGTCACCACCATTCGCCGCCGCAACCAGAACGTGGAGTACTGACATGCGCGTTATGGCTCAGCTCGCCATGGTCATGAACCTGGACAAGTGCATCGGCTGCCACACCTGCTCGGTCACCTGCAAACAGGCGTGGACCAATCGCGGTGGCACCGAATACGTCTGGTTCAACAATGTGGAAACCCGTCCGGGACAGGGCTATCCGCGCCAGTACGAGGACCAGGAGAAGTGGAAGGGTGGCTGGACGCTCAACAAGCGCGGCAAGCTCACCCTGAAGTCGGGGTCGCGGTTCAAGCGGTTGATGAACATCTTCGCCAACCCCGATCTGCCGACGGTCGACGACTACTACGAGCCGTGGAGCTACGACTACGACAACCTGCTGTCGTCGCCGCCCACGGACACCACTCCGGTCGCGCGGCCGAAGTCGCTGATCACCGGCGAGGACACCAAGGTCACCTGGGGTGCGAACTGGGACGACGACCTGGGTTCGGGCCCCGAGCAGGTCGGCAAGGACCCCTTGCTCGGCAAGCTCGAGGACAAGGTGAAACTGGAGTTCGAAGAGACCTTCATGTTCTACCTGCCGCGCATCTGCGAGCACTGCCTCAATCCCTCGTGTGCCGCGTCGTGCCCGTCGGGCGCGATCTACAAGCGCGAGGAAGACGGCATCGTGCTCGTCGACCAGGACAAGTGCCGTGGCTGGCGCCAGTGCATCACCGGCTGCCCATACAAGAAGATCTACTTCAACCACAAGACGGGCAAGGCGGAGAAGTGCACCTTCTGCTACCCGCGCGTGGAGGTCGGTATCCCGACCGTGTGCTCGGAAACCTGTGTGGGCCGGCTGCGCTACATCGGTGTGATGCTGTACGACGCGGACGCGGTGCTCGAGGCGGCGCAGGTCACCGACCCGCAGGATCTGTACACCTCCCAGCTCGGTGTATTCCTCAACCCGCACGACCCGCGCGTGATCGCCGAGGCGGAGAAGGCCGGTATCTCGCCGGAATGGATTGCCGCCGCGCAGGATTCGCCGGTGTACAAGCTGATCGTCGACTACCAGCTCGCGCTGCCGCTGCATCCGGAATACCGCACCATGCCGATGGTCTGGTACGTGCCGCCGCTCTCGCCCGTGGTGGATGTGCTCACCGAGACCGGCCACGACGGCGAGGACGCGCGCAACCTGTTCGGCGCCATCGATGCCCTGCGCATTCCGATCGGCTACCTGGCGGAGCTGTTCACCGCCGGTGAGATCGGTCCGGTGCGCGCGTCGCTGCAAAGGCTGGCCGGTATGCGGGCTTTCATGCGGTCGGTGAACCTCGGTGAGGAACCCGATTCGGGTATCGCGCCCTCGATCGGGCTCGAGCCCGAGGAGATCGAGGCGATGTACCGGTTGCTCGCCATCGCCAAGTACGAGCACCGCTATGTGATCCCCTCCGGCGCGACTTCCCGTGCGCACGAGCTGGATTCGCTGGCCACCGGGTGCAGTCTCGACACCGACGGCGGGCCGGGTATGACGGCGTTCGACCAGGTGGTGGAGAAGTTCTCCCTCGCCGACACGAATCAGGCGGCACCGGAGGAGAAGTCGGGGCGGATCAACCTGCTCAACTGGGACGGTCGCTCCACCGCGGGCCTGCTGCCCGGCAGCGACAACGGCAACAGCAACGGCAACGGTCACACCGGCAACGGCGCCGGATCCGGTGGTGGAGGCAACGGCGCCGCCACCACCGACCCGGCCGTCAGCGGGGTGCCGCAATGAGTCTGCTCTCCATCCGGCGGCGACCCGAGCCCGTCCTCGCTTTGGCCGAGCACGAGCGTCGCATGGTCTGGCGCCTGGCCGCGCTATTGCTTGACTATCCCGGCGAACAGACCCTTGCCCTGCTCGGCCAACTGTCCTCCGCCGCAGCACAATTGCCCGACGAGGTGCGCACTCATTTCGAGCCGGTACTCGCCTACCTGCGCGGCACCCCGGACATCGAGGTCGCCCAGAGCTATGTCGAGACCTTCGACATGCGCCGCCGCGCCAGCCTGCACCTGACGTTCTACGCCTACGGCGACACCCGCAAACGCGGCATGGCACTGCTGCGTTTCAAGCACGCCTACCGCCAGGCCGGTGCCGAACTCGGCGACGAGGAACTGCCCGACCACCTGCCGGTGCTGCTCGAGTTCGCCGCCACCGTCGACCCGATCGGCGGCGAACGCCTGCTCGGCGAACACGTGCCGGTCCTGGAGCTGCTCCGGTTGTCACTGGGAGACAACAACTCCCCGTACTCGGGTGTCCTCGCGGCCGTCCTGGCGACCCTGCCACCGGTGACCACCGCCGACCGCCGCCGTATCGCCGAACTCGCCGCCCAGGGCCCGCCCGAGGAAGAGGTCGGCCTGGAACCCTTCGCCATGGACCCCGCCCTCTTCGACGCCACAGAAGGACGCCGATGAACGCCACCATTCCGCTCCCCGAAGGCCTGTGGCTGATCCTGCCCTACATCGCCGCGACTTCCTTTGTGCTGGGCCATGTCTGGCGCTACCGGTTCGACCAGTTCGGGTGGACCACGAGGTCCTCGCAGATCTACGAGTCCAAGCTGCTGCAGCTGGGCAGTCCGCTGTTCCACTTCGGCATGCTCGGGGTGTTCGGCGGGCATGTGATGGGCCTGCTGATTCCGCAGTCGTGGACGGCGGCGCTCGGGATCTCCGAGCACACCTATCACCTGGTCGCGGTCGGCGCGGGTTCCGTCGCGGGCCTGATGGTGGTGGCCGGAGTCGCCATCCTGTGTTACCGCCGCATCGTCGTGCCCGCCGTGCGCAAGGCGACCAGCCGCAACGACATCATGATGTACACGCTGCTCACGTTGGCGCTGGTCACCGGGCTGCTCAACACCTGGGGCTCGAACCTGCTGTGGGGCACCTACAACTACCGCGACACCGTGTCGCCGTGGTTCCGCAGCCTGTTCACCATCGACCCGGAGCCGGGGCTGATGGTCGGCGTCCCGTGGACCTTCCAGCTGCACGGACTGGTGGTGCTCGCCCTGGTCGCGGCCTGGCCGTACACCCGGCTGGTGCACATGTTCAGCGCGCCCATCGGGTACCTCACCCGCCCGTACATCGTGTACCGGCGCAAGGAAGTGGACACCAAGGACAAGACCCGTTTCGCCAAGGCCTGGGACGCCCCGGTGACTCCCGATCGCTGGTAAGTCAGCTTTTCGCCCGGTGAGCGGGCGATACCGTTGCGGTCCGTAATTGAAACGTGTTTCACTTCGGGAATGAGCGATGTCCTCGCGCCCGCCCGTCTCGGTCCCCTCACCCTGCGCAACCGCGTGCTCAAGGCGGCCACCTTCGAGGGACGCACCCCGGACGCGCTGGTCACCGACGACCTGGTGGAGTTCCATCGCGAGGTCGCCGCCGGTGGGGTCGGAATGACGACGGTCGCCTATTGCGCGGTCGCACCGGGTGGGCGGACGGATCGGCATCAGATCTGGATGCGGCCGGAGGCCGTGCCTGGGCTGCGGCGGCTCACCGATGCCGTACACGCCGAGGGCGCGGCGGTGAGCGCGCAGCTCGGGCACGCGGGACCGGTGGCGAACGCGCGGTCGAACCGGGCGCCCGCGCTGGCGCCGAGTCGGATGTTCAATCCGCTCGGGATGCGGTTCACCAAGGTGCCCGACGCACTCGCCATCGCCGAGGTGGTCGAAGCGCACGCGCTCGCGGCCCGGTTGGCACGGGAGTCCGGGTTCGACGCCGTCGAGGTGCACCTGGGCCACAACTACCTGGCCAGCGCCTTCCTGAGTCCGCTGCTGAACCGGCGCCGCGACGAATACGGCGGTTCCCTGGCGAACCGGGCACGGGTGGCGCGGGAACTGGTGCGCGCCGTGCGCGACGCGGCGGGCGACGACATGGCGGTCACCGCCAAACTCACCATGGAAGACGGTGTGCGCGGCGGTTTCTCGATCGAGGAGTCGCTGCGGGTGGCGCGCTGGTTGCAGGACGACGGCGCCGTCGACGCCATCGAACTCACCGCGGGTAGCTCCCTGCTCAACCCGATGGCCATCTTCCGTGGCGACGCGCCGCGCCGGAACTTCGCCCGCGCCCTGCCGATTCCGGTGCGCTGGGGTTTCCAGCTCGTCGGCGGCAAGTTCTTGCGCGAATACCCTTATCGCCCAGGCTATCTGCTCGACAAGGCGCGGCGCTTCCGGGCGGAGCTGACGATGCCGCTGATCCTGCTCGGCGGTATCACCGACCTGGCGGGTGCCGAACAGGCCCGCACCGAGGGCTTCGATTTCGTCGCGATGGGCCGGGCCCTGCTCCGCGAACCCGATCTCGTCCGCCGCTGGCAGTCCGACCGGGCGACACCGTCGCTGTGCACGCATTGCAACGAGTGTGTGCCGACCATCTACTCGAAGACCCGCTGCGTGCTGCGAACCCCCTGACACCGATCAATTCGCGGGGTTCACGTCGTCTGCATCATGGGACGTCGGCTCGGCACCACGGCGCCCGGTGATCGAGGGTGCCACGGAGGTTTCACGTGCCCGATTCCCGTGCCGCGCTGTGGGCGCTGACGCACGCCGAACGCGCCGCTCTCGCGGACGACCTCGCCCGCCTCGACGACGATCAGTGGAGTTCGCCGTCGCTGTGCGGTGCGTGGACCGTCGAAGACGTGGTCGCGCACCTCACGGCCGGTGCGAGTACCGGCCGGATGCGCTGGCTGGTGAGCGTTCTCGGTGCGCGCTTCGACTTCGACAAGCACAACGAGCGGCGCAAGGCCGAACACCTCGGGACGACATCGGCCGAAACCCTCGACCGATTCCGGGCGATCGTCGACAGCACCACCGCACCGTCGGGCGATACAGCCGCATGGCTCGGGGAAGTCGTGGTCCATGCCCAGGACATCCGCCGCCCCCTCGGATTCACCACCACGCCGTCGATCGAGGCGACCACCGCCGTCGCCGAATTCTTCGCCGGGCGCGACTTCACCGTCCCCAGTCGCACGCTCATCGAAGGCCTTCGCCTGGAGGCGACCGATGGTCCCTTCACCCATGGCACCGGACCACTGGTCCGCGGAACGACGATCGCACTGACCATGGCGATGGCGAGCCGAGTCACCTACTGCGGCGACCTCACCGGCCCCGGCCTCCCCACGCTGCGCGACCGCATCACCGGCAACGAGAACTGAATCCAGGCACCTCCCGGCCGAGACGACCGGCCTGTCCTCCGACACAGCTACGTTCGCGCTTTCGTCCCCGGGGCAGGATGTCAGGCTCCGGCGCCCAGAGCTTTGCGAACGGTGTCGAACCAGGCCTGGGTGCCGACCAGGCCCGCTTCGATGTCCTTGCGGCCGCCGTGGAAGCCGAAGAGTTCGGCGGCGTAGCGGCTGAGAACCGTCCCCTCGGACTCCTCGAGTTCGGCGAGGACGTCGGTGTCGCCGAGGAGGTAGGCAACAGTGGCGATCTGACCGTCCGGCCACTGGTCGCGGTGGGTTGCCCAGCCGTCGGCGCGGACCGCGCGGGCTCTCGCGAGCAGCTCCGCGCGCAGAGCATCGCGGTCGGCGTCGGTCGGCTTACGGGGTTTGCCCCAGCTGATCCGTTTCACATCCGACATGTCGAGTCCTCTCGCCTGTACACACGACTCATGGACCGAGTCTTGCACGGCGACCGCCTGAGTTGATTTGATGAAGATCTTCTCAACGTATCATCGACTCAGTAGCTGTCCGGACAAGGAGACGCAGGACCATGCGCGAAGCTTCAACTGGGCCCGTACCGACCACCGCGGGCGACCACGGCGGCGTTCTGCGGTGCCGATACGGCACGGTCGACGATTTTCGGATCGAGCAGTTCCTCGACGGCATCGGCGCCTTCGCGGGAGCGGGCGCGAACGTCATCGTGCAGCTCGCGAACCGGCCCGTCGGCTACGGCGTCGTCGAGAGCACGGTCGAGTCGGGCCGCGCCGATGTGCACCCGTGGAAACGCCTGCGCACCACGCTGACCTACATCGCGGTGGCGATGCTCGGCACCGAGGACGACCGCACCATCTATCGCGAGGCGGTCGGCAGCGTTCATCGCCATGTCCGCTCGGCTCCGGGTGCCGCGGTCGCGTACAACGCCTTCGATCCCGAGCTGCAGAAGTGGGTGGCGGTCTGCCTGTGCTGGGGTGTCCTCGATCTCCACGAACGGCTGTACGGCCCGCTGGACCGCGACACCAAGGAGGTCTTCGTCCAGTACGGCGCCAAATTCGGCACCGGCCTGCAGATGCGACCCGGCATGTGGCCCGCCGACCTGGACGAGTTCGAACGCTACTTCGAAGCCGGGCTGGCGACCATGCGGATCGATGACGTGGTCGCCGAATACCTGCGCAAGCTGATCGGGTTGCGCAATGTGCCGCGGCCACGCCGCCTCGCGGACTTCCACCGCTTCGTCGTGATCGGTCTGCTGCCCGAACCCATGCGCGCCCAGCTCTACCTGCCGTGGACCGACGCACAGGAACGACGGCACCGGATCCTGTTCCGCGCCATCGGCGCCGTCTACGGGCGGCTGCCCGTGCGCGCGCGGCTGTTCCCGTACTCGACGGTGCTCTGGGACATGCGCCGACGCCACCGGCTCGGGCGCCCGCTCGTCTGAGTACGGTGAGGCAGTGAGCAGATTGCTGGCCCGGATCCGCAGCCACGGCGGCGTGGAACGGGACAACGCCGATGTCCTGAACGGCGCCCTGGCCGCGTTCCTCGACTTCGGCATCAAACGCACAAGCATGGCCGAGGTGGCCCGCCGCGGCGGGCTGTCCTTGGCCACGCTGTACCGCCGGTTCGGCGGGAAGGACGACGTCGTCCAGGCCGTCGGGCTCTGGCAGGTGCGCTGTCTGCTGAACGAGGCCGACGAATCGATGCGCAGGCAAGCCGAGGACGGCGCGAGCGCCGAGGACCAGATCGTCGAGCTGTTCGTCGTCTTCGCCCTCGGTCTGCGCCAGAACCCGCTGCTGGATCGTCTGCTCGCCACCGACGCCGCCGCCGTGCTGCCCTATCTCACGACCGGCGGGTCGCCGGTGATCGAACTCGGCCGTGACTTCCTCGCCGAGTTCATCACCCGCTTGCAGCAGCAGGGCAAACTGCCCGCCTACGATCCGCTGCCCGTCGCCGAGATGGTGGCGCGCACGGCGTTGTCGTTGGTACTGACCAGGCCCACTGTCATACCCCTCGACGACGAGGCGGCGGCGCGCCGGTTCGCCCGCGATCACATCGCACCGGGGTTCCGCCCGCCGCGCGCACCATAGCGCACCCAGCCGACGGAACCCGCCGACGACTACTTGCCGAAGCGACGCCGTCCGCGCGCACCGGTGGCACGCATCGCGTTGCGCATGAACCCGAAGCTCTTCAGGCTGTACGGGTACCAGACCAGTTCCTTCTTCTGCGTCGGCAAGGCGGGCGCGGTGATCGCCTGCTTGCGGCAGTACTTGCGCACACCGTCCGCTCCGCCGAATCGGTAACCGGTGCCGGACTGGCCCCAACCACCGTGCGGGAGCGCGAAATTGAACAGGTTGATGGTGGCGTCGTTGATGTTCACCGCGCCGACCGCCAGCCGCCGGGCAATGGCCTGGCCGCGCGACTTGTCGCCGGTCCACACCGAGGCCGACAGACCGTACTCGGAGTCGTTGGCGAGGCGAACGGCCTCGTTCTCGTCGGCGACCTTGATCACCGGGATGGTTGGGCCGAAGGTTTCCTCGGTGATGCACGACATCGAATGATCGACGTCGACCAGCACGGTCGGTTCGAAGAAGTTGCCCTCCCCCGTCGCCTTTCCGCCGGTGAGTACGCGCGCACCCTTGGCGATCGCCTCTTCGACGTGGCGGGTGACGATCGCGACCTGTGCATCGTTGGCGAGCGGGCCGACATCGATGGTGCCCGCTCGGTTGTCACGACCGAGCCGCAGCGACTCGACGTGGGCGACAAGCTTGTTCACGAACTCGTCGTACACCGGGGCTTCGACGTACACCCGCTCCACCGACACGCACAGCTGCCCGGCATTGGTCAGGGCACCGAAGGTGATGCCGTTGACCGCGCGCTCGAGGTCGGCGTCGGCCAGCACGATCGCCGGGTCCTTGCCGCCCATCTCGAGGCTGTAGGGGCGCGTGCGTTCCGCGCACGCGACGGCGATCCGGCGCCCGGTGCCGCCGGAGCCGGTGAACTGGACGAAGTCCGAGTTGTCGACCACCGCGGCGCCGGTGTCACCCGCCCCGGAGACGATCGTGAACACGGGCGGCGCGCCGATCTCGGCCCAGCCGCGAGCCAGGAGCAGTGGCGTCAACGGGGTCACCTCCGACGGCTTGAGCAGCACCGCGGCGCCCGCGGCGAGCGCCGGAACGACATCGGCGGTCACCATGGCGAGCGGGAAGTTCCACGGCGTGATGATGCCGACCACGGGGTACGGCACGTATGCGGTAGTCAACTTCTTGACCCGCATCAACGGGGTGTGCGGGCGCACGTCGGTGTCGGCGAGGAACTCGGCCGCGTTGCGCGCGTAGTAGCCGAGGATATCGACGGTGAAGGCGACTTCCACCTCGGCCTCGACCCGGGGCTTTCCGGATTCGTCCTGAATCGAGTCCGCCAGTTCGGCCGCATGGTCGAGCACCCAGTCCTGCAGCTTCAGCAGCCACTGCTTGCGGCCGGCCGGGGTGATCGACTGCCATCTCGGCTGTGCCTCGCGGAGCGCGGCGGCTGCCGCGGCGACCTGCGCCGGGGTGGCGACGGCGACGGTGCCGACCGTCTCCCCGGATGCCGGGTTACGCACGATGATCTCGGCGTCGACGATGGGCGTGGCGGAATCAGACACTTGTTCTCCCGGCTGGCCGAATAGGACTCCACCTCACTGTAGACAGCCTGAGAGAATTTGCATATCACTCTTTCAAATCGGCGTCACGCCTTGGCGGCGGCCGGGCGGTGCGGCTGATCGGCGGCGCGGAGGAACTCCCCGACGCGCTCGGTTCCGAGGACCGGATCGGCCGCGCCTCGGCCGAACACATAGCGCCCGTTCACGAACACCGCGCGCACCGTCTCGTCGTTGCGGTTGACCATGCGTGAGAGGCCGCCGTACACCGCGACGGGACTCTCGGCGTAGGCCTCGAGGGTGTCGTCGAGGTGGGCGGGGTCGATGACGACCGCGTCGGCACGATCGCCGAGTCGCAGATGGCCCGCGTCCAGGCCGTACCAGTCGGCCAGCTCACCGGTGAGCCGGTGCACGGCGCGCTCGACGGACATGAACGGCCGCTGCCCTGCGGCGGCGACTCGGCGCAGCAGACGAAGACCGAAGTTGTAGAAGGCCATATTGCGCAGGTGGGCGCCCGCATCGGAGAAGCCGAGCTGCACCGACGGGTCGGCGGCGAGTACATCGGCGACCTCGGGGCGGTGGTTGGAAATAGTTGTGCGCCAACGAAGTTTGTCGCCGTGCTCCACCACCAGGTCGAGGAAGGCGTCGACAGGGTGCAGCCCACCCCGGTCGACACCGACCTGACCGAAGGTCTTGCCGAGCACTGTGTCGTCGGGGCAGGCGACGATATCGGCGTCGAAGAAGTCGCGGTGCCAGACGCGCGGACCGTACTTCTTCTCGTAGTCCTTGCGGAAGGTGCGACGGTAGCCCTCGTCGCACAGGAGGTGGCGCTGCTCGTCGAGCTGGTCGGACAGGTGCAACGCGGCGGCGCCGGAACCGAATTCCTCGAACACGGGCAGCGAGATGCCGTCGGAGTACACCTCGAAGGGCACCGGCAGATGTTGCCAGCGAAAGTCGCCGTCGAGTCCGTTGATGATCTTGCCGAGGGCGGGGAACATCTTCGCCGCGCCGGGCACCGCCTTCACATCGGCGGCCGACAGCAGGCTCACTTTCAGCGGATCGCGCCACAGCCCGATGCTGGAGGCCGCCATCGACACCAGGCTCACCGGGTTCCCGACGTCGGGTCCGCCCTGCAGCGCGCGACCGCGCTTGCGCAGGATGTTGTTGAGCCGGTGCCGTTCCCTGCTCTTCGCATACGTCGACGGCAGGGTCCGCGACCGGCACTGCACGCCGTCGAGCTTGTCGAAAAGCAGTTGCTGGGAGGACATTCCGACGAAACCGGCGTCCAAGGCCGCGCCGAGCATGCGTTCCATCTCGGCGAGTTCTTCGGCGCTCGGCTTCACCTCCCTGCGGGTGGCCCGGTCCAGGCCCATGACCGCGGCCCGCATATCGGAGTGGCCGATGAAGCAGGCCAGGTTCGGACCGAGCGGCAGCTGCTCGAGCGCCTCTATGAATTCTGTTGCGGTGACCCAGGTTCGATGCTCGTCCAGCGCACTGACGACGTAGTCGCGGGGAATGGCCTCCACCCGCCCGAACAAATCACCGGCCGTCTCGCCGTCGACGTGGACGGTCGAGAGCGAACACGATCCGAGCAGCACGGTGGTGACGCCGTGGCGCACCGACTCCGACAGCGAGGGCTCGAGCAGCACCTCCACGTCGTAGTGGGTGTGGATGTCGATCATGCCGGGAATCACCCACATACCCTCGGCGTCGACCACACGGGGACAACCTGTTTCGTCGAGGGCGGTCTCGGAGATCGCGGCGATTCGGCCGTCGCGGATGCCGAGGTGGCGGATCGCGGAGGCGGCGCCGGTGCCGTCGAACCAGCGGCCGCCCTTGATGATGCTGTCGAACATGTCCATCCTTCTACACCGCGAGGTCGCGCCGGGTGACCTTGCCGGTCGCGTTGCGCGGCAACGCCTCGGCGGTGATCCGCCAGCGTGCGGGCACCTTGAAGTAGGCGAGCCGGGCGGCGAGGTACTCGCGCAGTTCGTCCTCCTCGACCGTGCCCGGTTCGGCGACGACCACGGCCGCCACCTCTTGGCCCAGGTCGGGGTGCGGCACGCCGAAGACCGCGCAGTCGGTGACCGAGGGGTGTTCGACGAGGACGTTCTCGATCTCGGTGGGGTACACGTTCTCCCCGCCGCGCAGGATCAGGTCGGTGCGCCTGCCCGACACGGTGAGCCTGCCGTCGGTCATCGTCCCGAAATCGCCTGAGCGCAACCACCTTCGGTCGTCGATGACCTCCGTCGTCGCGGACTCGTTGTTCCAGTAGCCGAGCATCACGTACTGGCTGCGGATGAAGATCTCGCCTTCGGTCCCGTCGGGCAGCACCGCGCCGTCGGGGTCACGGATCTCCACCGACACCCCGATGATCGGCCTGCCGACCGACCCCGCGTCGGCCAACAGATCCAGCGGTGTCGCCACGGTGGCGGCGGTGCCGCTCTCGGTGAGCCCGTAACTGGTGGTCAGCGACAGCGGGACTCCGGCGAGGTGTTCGCGCAGCCGCTCGAGCAGGGCGGGCGCCGAGGGCGCGGAGTTCAGCGACAGTGCCGCCAGCGTCGACAGGTCGTAGCCCGACACGTCGTGGTCGAGCAGGCGGGTCGCCATGGTCGGTACCGCCGCCCAGTTGGTGACCCGTTCCCGCTGGACCAGGGTCAGCACCCGGTCCACGTCGAAGGCGCCGTGCGGGAACACCGCCGCCGCACCGGTGGCCAGGCGCGGGATCACCAGATTGTGCAGGCTGGCGATGTGGAACAGCGGCGCGGTGACCAGGTACCGACGCTCGCTCGGCCCGTCACCGACCGGCTGACCGGTGAACGCCGCCTGCATGGCATCGGTGAAACGGTGATATTCGGTGATCGCCAACAGGTTTCGCTGGGTATGCACCACGCCTTTGGCGCGCCCGCTCGTCCCGCTGGTGTACAGGATGACGGCCGGGTCGTCTTCTGCCACTTCGGTTTTCGGCATCGCGGCACCACGGTACTCCGCGACGAGGGCGGGCAGGTCCTCCTCGAAGGTCAACACCGGCACGTCACTGCCCGTTTCGGCCAGCCGCGCAGACCTTTTCGCGTCGGCAACCACCACCTTCGGGGTGGTGTGGCCGAGGGCGTAGGCGATTTCCGGCGGCGCCCACCAGGCGTTGTAGCCCACCGGGATGGCGCCCAGACATTGCGCCGCCCAGAAGGTGACCACCCAGTCGGGACCGTTGGCGGCCAGGATCGCGACCCGGTCGCCCTTGCCGACGCCGTGACGTTCGGCCAGCGCGGTCGCCAGCGCACCGACCGCCGCCGCGTGCTCGGTGAAGCTGACCCGGCGGTCCTCGGTGACGAGATAGTCGCGATCACCCCAGGTCAGGGAGTGCTCGAGCAGCTCACGCAGGCTGCGCCGCCGACGCGCGAACACCGGCATCGGCGCACCGAGCACCTCCTCGACCGTCATCTCGAAGGGCGCGCCGGGCGCGGTGAGTCCGGCCGCCACCTGTGCGACGAACACCTGGGGGTCAACGGCTTCGGTCATGAGGTCCTCCCTCGAGAACGGTCGGTTCCGGCGACCGCGTCGAAGACCGCCTTCAGATAGTTGTCGCAGCGATCCGACCCGATCACGCCCGGCGCCATCCGATTCATGGTGTAGGCGAAGGTGATTCGGCGATCCACGTCGTTGACCACCATGGCGCCGCCGTAGCCCGCCCACCAGCAGACCCGGCCGTCGGGAATGTGTGGGTAGGTCTCAGGACGCGGCAGGCCGTAGCCGATGCCGAACCGCAGCGGGGCGAGCAGCGCCAGGTCGAGGCCGTCGGCCTGCTCGCGGAAGATCGATTCGATCGTGGCGGGCGAGAGGAATCGCCTGCCGCCGAGCTCACCACCGCACGAAACCAGGGACTGCACCCGGGCGACCGAACGCGCGTTGCCGTGCCCGTTGACCGCCCCGAGCTCGGCGCAACGCCAAGCGGGAGTCGCCGTTTCGGCGATGTCGAGCAGCGGACTCGTGAGCGTTTTGACGAGAATGCTGTCGGGGTCGAGCGCGGACATGTCGAATTCGCGTTGCGGCGGTGCGACGAGCGTGGCGATCCGGTCGGCGTGCTCGGGTCCGGTGCCGATGTGGAAATCCGCGCCGAGCGGTCCCGCCAGCTCGGCGGCGAAGAACTCGCCGAGGGTGCGCCCGGTGATGCGCCGCACCAATTCCCCGACCAGATGCCCGTAGTTGAGGGCGTGATAACCGGAGGCCGTGCCGGGCTCCCACCACGGTGGCTGAGCGGCGAGCCGGGCGGCGGCGGCTTCGGTGTCGTAGATGTCGGCGAGCGCGATGGGCCGTTCCCAGCCCGAGACGCCCGAGGTGTGCGACAGCACGTGCCGCACCTCGACGCGGTCCTTGCCCTCGGCGGCGAATTCGGGCCAGTACCTGGCCACGGGTGCGTCGAGGTCGAGGTCGCCGCGATCCACGAGCAGCAGGGCGCACAGGGCGGTCATCGTCTTGGTCACCGAGAAGACGTTCACCAGGGTGTCGGCCTGCCAGGCCACGGTGCGGTCGGGGTCGGCGTGACCACCCCACAGGTCGAGGACCGGATCGCCGTCGACCGTCACGCACAGCGACGCGCCGAGTTCGGCACCCGTGGCGAGCTGCTCGTCGAATACCGCTCGCACCTGCGCGAAGTCGTCCCGGCAGAAGCCCGCTGCGCGCGTCATCGACTGGCCTCGGCCTGGGCGCGCGCGGGTACCGGCAACGTATTGCCCGCGGCCGCGGCACGTTTGGCTCCGCGCTCGAGCTCCTTGGTCAGCCCGCGAACGTACGGCTCGAATTCCACCTGGATGGTGTGGCGCGGCGAATCGTAGTACCGCCCGGCGCGGGCATCGAGCCGCTCGTCGACCTCGACGTCCATCTCGGCCCGCGAGGGCAGGTGATAGCGGCCGGTGAGGTAGGCGGCGACCAGCTTGGTCTGCTGTTCGGCGAAGTTGACCAGCGTCGGCGTCGGTTGTGCCAGACCGAGATAGAACAGATTGTCCACCGACGGCTTCATCATCATCTGGAACAGCGGGAGCCGGTTGTCGCTGTCCGGCACCAGCGACGGATCGGTGAAGAACGGGAAGCTGATGTGATAGCCGGTGGCGCACAGCACCACGTCGACCTGTTCGCGCGAGCCGTCGGCGAAATGGACGGTGTCACCGTCGAGCCGGGTGATGGCGGGCTTGCATTCCACATCCCCGCAGCCGGCGCGGTGCAGGAATTCCTCACTCGCCGACGGGTGCGCCTCGAACGGTTCGTGATCCGGTGCGGGCAGACCGTAGTTCTGCATCAGACCGCGATTCTTCCGCACGAAGCGCTGCTTGAGTTTCAGCGCGACTTTCGGCGGCATCCACTTGGGCATCGACCGGCGGTCACCCACCTGGCCGCGCACGTATTTCGGGAGCACCCACACACCGCGCCGAGCCGACACGAACAGCCGTTCGGCCAGGAAACGCTGGGACAGTTCGGAGGCGATATCGAGCCCGGAATTGCCCATGCCGACCACCACGATGCGCTTGCCACGCATGTCGATGGGATCGAAGGGGTCGTTGTAGGCGTGGCTGTGCATGAGCACACCGTCGAAATCCCCGGGGTAATCCGGCATTCGGGGGTCCCAGTGGTGGCCGTTGCAGACGATCAGCGCGTCGAAGACCTCGGTGTCACCGGCGGCCGTCACCAGCCAGCGGCCGTCGTCGGTCCGCTCGGCCGCCGTGACCAGCGCGTCGAACCTGATCCGGTCGCGCAGGCCGAAATGGTCGACGTAGTCCTTGAAGTACTGGTGCAGTTGCGAATGGTGCGGAAAGTCGGGCCAGTCCGCGGGCGCGGGAAAGTCCTCGAACTGCAGTCGGTACTTGGACGTATCGATGTGCAGGCTCTGATAGCAGGCCGACATGCCGTTGGGATTGCGGTAATACCAATTGCCGCCGACCTCGTCGGACGCCTCGTAACAGACGAACGGAATGCCGTACTCGGCAAGGCGTTTGGCCGCCGTGATACCCGACGGGCCCGCGCCGATGACGCAAACCCTCGGCAGCTCCGGTGTATTCATGCACGACTCCTCATCGACTCACGCTCACCGACGTGACCCGCACCACACGATAGCGGTTCGCTGGACACAGCGTCCAGTGAATGAGCATGCCGTCTACGATGGTCCTCATGTCGCCGGAACCCACCGCCCAGCGAGGCTCGCTGCGCGAGGAACACAAGCGCCTGACCACGGCACGCATCGTCGACACCGCGCGCACACTGTTCGAGACCCGCGGCTACTCCTCGGTCCGGGTCGACGACATCGCCGCCGCCGCGGGCTGCAGCCGGGCCACCTTCTACCTGCACTTCGCCGGTAAACCCGAGGTGCTGCGCGCCATCGCCAACCAGGGCACGCTCACCAGCGTCCGGATGGTGTACGCCGACCTCGACCGCGTGCTCACCACCGGATCACGCGCGGCGTTCGCGGACTGGATGGCCCGCGCGATCGACTGGTTCTTCGTGAACAAGGACATGCTGCCCGCCTGGGACGAAGCCACCGCGGTGGAACCGGAATTCCGCAGGCTGGCCCGCGAGGGCATCATGACGCTGGCCGACAGCATGCCGGACTATCTCGCCCGCTGGCCCGAGGACCGGCGCGAGGAAGCCCGGTTACGGATCGAACTGCTCGTCGCCCAGCTCGAGCGGTTCTTCACCCGCTGGGCGATGCAGGGCACCATCGACGTGACCGCCGAACAGGCCGCCGAAGTCCTCACCGACGTCTGGTTCCCCGCGCTGCGCGCCCCGTGAACTCAGAGCAGGCCGACGCACCGCGCCTGCGCGATGGCCGCACCGCGCGCGTTCACACCGAGCTTCTGATAGATGCCGCGCAGGTGCGTCTTCACCGTGTTCACCGAGACTCCCAGGTCGGCGGCGATGCTGGTGGCGGTCAACCCCGACGGAAGACGGCGCAGCACAACGAGTTCGGTGTCGGTGAGCCGTGGTGCGTCGGCCACGGCACCCCGGTGGGCGCGCACGTGGTCGACGAAGGCGTCGTAGCGACCGAAGTGCGAGCCCAGCCGGTCGAGCAGTTCGGCGGCACCCGGCACGTCAAGGAACGGACGGATCAGGTGTTCCCCACTGGCGTGGGCAAGGGCCTGATCGAAGGCGTCCTCGACCTTGCGCGGACGATCGAGCTGGTCGGCGGCGACCGCGATGAGCAGCCACGCGGCCACGGCCTGGCCGTCGGTGACCTCGCCGACCAGCGGTGTCAGCAGCGGTAGGACGGCGGCCGGGCGCTGGGTGTGCAGCGCAAGGGCGGCTTCGGCCAGCTGGGTGTCGACGGTCTTGCCGAGTACCCGGGTCGCGTGGTCGACGAGGGCGCGCGCCTCGACCTTGGCATGCACCCGCAGCAGTAGCCACAGCACCTCGGTGACCAGGTTTCCGGCGCCGAGCAGCGCCGGGGCGTCGTCGAGCAGGTGGTGCAGGCGCCTGCTCAGCGCGGTGGCCGCGGCGGCGCGGTCGATGGTGTCGTCGAAGGTGAGGACGCCGATGACGATGCGGGCCTGGCGTAGCAGGGCGGGGGTGGTCGTGTCGTCGGCCGACAGGTCGGGCAGCGGCTTGCCGTAAGCGCAACCCTGCCGGTGCGCGCCGTAGGCGGCGGTCACGCGGGCCATCGCGGCCTCCGACGATCCGGTGAGCCCGTAGCGATCAGCGCACTCGAGGGCCTGGGCGGCCAGCACCCGCAGCTCACCGACCCGGCCCGTGATACCCGATGCCGCCGCGACCGCCGTGCGGGCCCGTACCGCGACGCGACCGAGTCCCGCCTCCTCGGCGTAGACGACCGCATGCCGCAAAGCCGCAGTGCCGCTGACGATCCGGCCGCCGAACACTTCGGCCGCACCGCAGTGCAGTGCCACATAGCAGTCGAGATCGGTGTGACCGGTGACCGGCGGCAACTGCCACCGCATGGAGGCCGAATCACCGGCCAGCACGGCCACCCCCGCGCTCACCGCGTGATCGAGCGCGGCGATCCACTCGGCCGGAACCAGTGCCGACCCCGGCCACGAACCCACATGGGCCGACTCCAAATACACTTCCGCCGCGGCGATCTCACCGTCTTCCACCGCGACGGCGGCGCGCAACAACCCGACGAACGTGTCGTCCGACAGGCCGGGTACCTGATCGAGGGCGTGCAACAGCAGGTGACCCTTGCCGTCGAGCACCATCCGTACGCCCCACTCCCACAGGAACGACGCCAGGCCCGGCGCACCCGGTTCGGCGAGCACATGGTCCAGAGCGCATCCGGGCAGGGCGGCGCCGGTGAACCACTCGGCGAGGTGCCGGTGCAACCCGGGCAGGCGTTCGGCCCTGGTGTGCGCGGCCTCGGCCAGCAGGTAGGCCCGCAGCAGCGGGTGATAGGTGTACCAGAGCTGTCCGTCGGTGGCGACCGTGTGCAGCGGGAAGCTGGCACGCAGTAGTTCGTCGAGAATGCGCGACGCGGCCGGGCCGAGCAGTTCCTCGGCCATCGGCAGGCAGAACCGGGTGGGAACGGCTGTGGTGAGCAGGAATTCGACGGTGCGTGGGGGCAGCGTCTCGATGAGTTCGGCGACGAGGAAGTCGGCGACCGCGTGGGTCGGTGCGGCCAGCGCGGTGAGGGCGGTGGTCCGGTCGTCGGTGCCGAGCGAGATGGCGGCGATCCGGACCAGGGCGGCCCAGCCGCGGGTGAGCTCGTGCAGGGCGGCGAGGTCGGTGTCGTCGAGGTGGCAGTCGTGCTGGGCGAGCAGCTCGGCGACGCGATCCGGTGGCATGGCCAGTTCGGTCGCGCCGAGGCGGGTGAGCCTGCCCGCCAGGTCGAGCACGTGCCAGCGCAGCGGCGGTTCGAAACGGCCGCCGAGCAGCGCGGTGATCTTCGGCGGCAGCCGGGTGAGCAGGTACTCCAGACCCGCGAGTTGCAGTGGGTCGGTGAGCAGGTGGACATCGTCGATGACGAGGACGGTCTCCTCGGTGTCGGCGAGCGCGGCGACGAGGTCGGCAGCGCGGTCGGCGGGCGTGCGCAGGACACCGTCGGGAACGGCCGCGGCCGTCGGGTCGAGCGCCCGGGCCACGGCGGCGAGCAGATCGGC
Source organism: Nocardia sp. JW2 (assembly GCF_051843015.1). Lineage (NCBI taxonomy): Bacteria > Bacillati > Actinomycetota > Actinomycetes > Mycobacteriales > Nocardiaceae > Nocardia > Nocardia sp. JW2. Next base: position 223,294 of record NZ_JBPXLK010000007.1, on the reverse strand, counting down.
GCCGGGGCTGGTGCACACCGTCAGCCAGGCCAGCCGTGGCGCGGGCCGGGCGGTGTTCACCCAGTCGACCATGGCCACGGTCTTGCCGCTGCCTGCCGGTCCGCACACCAGGACGACGTGCCCCGGCGCGGTGCGGGCACTGTCGAAAGCCGCGGTCGCCGCGTCACAGCGGACGGGGGCGAAGGACAGTTCTGGAACGCGGTCCTCGGTCCCACGCCCGGCCACAGCTATCGCGGAGCGTGCCATCACGAGCCTCCTGAACTCGAGTTCTCACCTGCCCCCGACATCGTGTGCAGTTCGACGGTAGGCCACGCGGGCGCCACGAGTTTGCTGGTGACGACATCTCGACGTGCTCGTTACCAGATCGACGCAGGCTCTTTGCGTGGCCCGCCCCGCCACCTCAGTCGGGCAGGCGTGACATCTCGAGCAGCGTGAGGCCGAGGGTGTCGATGCGCGCCAGAATCCCCCGCACAGCGGTGCTGTCGGCGACCGTGCCGAACAGCGTCGTTGTCCCGGCCGCGGCATGATCGCTGGGAATGAGCTCGGGAAACGCCGCGAGTACACGATCGGACAGTTCGCCCTCGAGGACGAATTGATAGCGCAGCGGCCCGGACATGGTGTCAGTCTTGCAGTTCGCGCCCGGGTCACACCTCACCCGAGGCGGGTGAAATCGGCGGTGGCCGATTATTTGCTGGGCAGGGCCTCGGCGAAGGCGACGCCGCGGGCCACCCAGTCCCGCAGCGACGCATCGTCATCGACCGCCTCGGGGGCGACGCGTAACCAGCCGCTGAGCTCGCGGCCACCCATCACCATCGGCGACACCGCCGACCCGTCGAGCAGCGTGTCGCCTTCGGCCGGATCGACACGCACCAGCAATCCGCCCTGCCCGCTGGCGGCGACGGCCATGTTGCCGCCGATCAGGAACGCGAGCCCACCGAACATCTTCTTCTCGGCGAGATCGGCCCGAGGGTAGACGATCTCCCGGATCCGCTCGGCGAGTTCCTCGTCGTATGCCATGGGCCGAGTATGCGCCGGGGTACCGACAGATTCCGCCCGGCTTTCCCGGCCGCCAGAATTTTAAACACCTCTTTTTCTGTTTTGCGGACCGCGGCCGAACCGACTGGCTAATCTCGCGCTCACCACAGCTCGACACAGGAGAACACCATGCAGACCTACCAGGCACGGCGCACCGGCTTCGGCCTCACAGCGTTCACCGCGATCGCGGCGGCGGCCGTGCTGACGGCACCGCAGGCCTCGGCGCTCGTCCAGAGCATCGCGGTGAGCGGCACCACCCACTACGTGGGCACCCCCTACACCGTGACGGCCGATGTCACCGCCACGTCGTTCCTGTTCAAGGTGACCTTCACCGACAACGGCACGCAGATCGGCGAGCCGGTCGCGGTCAGGGACGGCAAGGCGACCATCAGCTGGACACCGACCACGCCCGGCGCCCACGAGATCAAGGCGGTGCAGGAACTCATCAGCTCCAAGACCGTCACCGTGCAGGTCTCCGAGAAGCCGACCACCCCGCCCGACGGTGGCAGCACCGGCTCCGCCGATCTGGGCGGACTGCTCACCGGTTCGGCGAGCTAGCTGCGCACATGACGACGGCCGCCACGTGCTGCGTGGCGGCCGTCGTCGTGTGTGGTTCAGACGCCGAGGGCAGCGGCGAACATCGGCCAGGAGTCGTGCACGTCGTCCTGCCAGTACGGCCAGGCGTGCGTACCCGCGGCCCGGAAGCGGACGTCGGCGGGGATGCCGAGCTGACCGAGGCGTCCGACGAGCGGTCCCGAGCAGCTGCCGACGACGGCTTCCATGGTGCCGCCGACCAGGACCCGGTCGAGCAGCACGCCGACATTGCCCGCGATGCTCGGATCGTTGAGCGCCTCGTGCGGGCCGGGGGCACCGTTGCCCGAGGACAGGTACACCGAGGTGCCACGCAACCGATCCGCGTGCAGCACCGGATCGTTGGCCACCCACGCCGGGTCGCCGGGCCCGCCCCACATGTTGTCGGCGTTGGCGCCGAAGGTGGCGAGCTGGGAACGGACGAGGGTCTGGGCCAGCGGATTCGCGGTCTGCGTGCAGCCGCTGAAGGCGCCGACCGCGCGGTAGCGGCCCGGGGCCGCGATGGCCAGGTTCAGCGCCGAGGTGGCCGACATCGACAGTCCCGCGACGCCGTTGGCACCGGTCATGCCGAAGCGGTCGTCGAGCAGTGGGGGCAGCTCGCTGGTGAGGAAGGTGGTCCACTTGTTGCGGCCGAGAACCGGATCGTCACGTTGCCAGTCGGTGTACATGCTGGCCCGGCCGCCGATCGGGACGATCACATTCACCGGCTTGTCGGCGAAGAAGTCGACCACATCGGTGCGCCGCATCCACGGCCCGCCGCTCTCCCCGCCGTCGACGGCGTTGAGCAGGTACAGCGCGGGCGCGCCCGGACCGGGATGCGACATCCACAGGGTGATCGGCCGGTTCATCGCCGCAGAATGGACGACGACCTCGAACTGCCTGCCGCCGAGCGGCCGGACCTCGAGAATCGATGAATTCGCCGATGCCGCAGGTGAGACCACCACACCGCAGCCGAGCAGGACGAGCAGACAGCACAACAGCCGACGCATGCGCACGAGTGTGCCGCATCGATCAATAGATACCGCGCATTGCCGGCGAAAGTGTCCGTGTCGTCCCGTATGGGTGGGCTAGGGCGTTTCGGCCGGTACCCGAGCGGCCCGGACGACGTCGGCGAGGACATCGTCGACATCCGACGCGGTGACGCCGAAGGTCGTGCGCAGGGCCGTGTCGTCGACCAGGAAGTCGCGGCGCGACATGTGCGCGGTCTCCAGCAGTTCCGGCCAGAACGGGTCGTCGCGGCCGAGTTCGAGGATCTCGTCGTCGGTCATCTCGGTGAGCACGGGAGCCGGTGCGTCCGCGAGTTCCGCGAGCCGGGTCGCGAGTGCGCGGATGCTCGTCGTGATCACCGGCGCGTGCCAGGCGCGACCCCAGGCACGGTCGTCACGCGCCACGGCGACCAGCGCCCGTGCGGCGTCGCCGATCGCGGTGAACGCGTGCGCGAGATCGAGACCCTGCGGCACGCTCGCGGGTTCACCCGCCAGTACCGCGGGCTGCACGAGCAGGGAGAACAGGGAAGCGGCGCCGACTCCGACGAACTGGCCCGCGCGCACCTCGGTGACGCGGACCCGGCCCGCCCGGTGGGCGTCGAGCGCGTCGATCCACACCTGGGCACGGACCCGACCCTTCGCACCGGTGGCCGCGAGCGGTGTGGTTTCGTCCACCACGCCGTCGACGGGGCCGTAGCCGTAGTGGTTGCCGAGCAGCACCAGGTCGGCCCCGACGGCTTCGGCCGCCGCCCTGATCGAATCGAACAGGGGCGGAAGGGTTTCCGGCCAGGTGTGATAGGCGGGCATGGCGCAGTTGAAGACGGTCCGGGCGCCACGGGCGAGTTCGGTCAGGGCGGCGGTGTCGCCGGCGTCGAGCGCGATCAGCTCCACGTTCGGGTGGGTGGGACCGAGCCCGCCCCGGCTCACCATGCGCACCCGCTCCCCCGCTTCGGCGAGCAGCAGTGCGGTGGCTGTCGCGACGCCGCCACGACCGACGATCACATTCATGGACACGGTATTTCCTTTCCCAGCAGGATGTTTCGCCCAACGATGCCGTGCGGGGCCGGGCTACACTAGTGGCCGGAATGCCAGCTATCCCAAGGATCGGGCCATGAAGACAATCGCGGTGGTCGCCGTCGCGCCGGTGAAGGCATTCGACCTGTCCATGCCGGAGACCCTGATGGGTTCGGTACTCGTCGACGGCGAACCCGGGTACCGGGTGGTGGTGTGTACGGCCGAGCCGGGTGTCCTGCCTTCCACGCCGGGCGGTTTCGATGTGGTCGTCCGGCACGGGCTCGAGGTGCTCGACGAGGCCGACACCGTGATCGTGCCGAGCACCGGCAGTCGCACCGGCGCCGATCCGGTCACCCTCGCCGCGCTGCGAGCGGCCGTGGCGCGGGGTGTGCACGTCACCTCGATCTGCAGTGGCGCTTTCGTTCTCGCACAGGCGGGCTTGCTCGACGGGCGCACCGCGACGACGCACTGGGGACTGTCCGACGAACTGGCCACGGCTCATCCACTGGTAACGGTGCGGACCGATGCCCTGTTCATCGAGGACGGGCCGGTCACCACGGCGGCGGGAGCGGCGGCCGGGATCGACCTGTGCCTGCACCTGATCCGCACCGACTACGGCGCCACCGTCGCCAACGCGGCCGCGCGCGCCGCCGTGGTGACGCCGGTACGACCAGGCGGCCAAGCCCAATTCGTCGACACCGCACTGCCTCCCGACGAAAACCTCTCCCTGTCGGCTACTCGCGCCTGGGCCATGCAACGGCTCGACACTCCCCTGTCGCTGCGCGATCTCGCCGCACACGCGCGGACCAGTGTGCGCACGCTGACCAGGCGGTTCCACGAGGAAACCGGACTCAGCCCACAGAAGTGGTTGCTGCATCAGCGCATTCATCGTGCGCGCGAACTGCTCGAATCGACGACGCTGTCGGTCGAGTCGGTGGCCAGGCACAGCGGAATGGGGACGGCGGAGTCGTTGCGCCAGCACATGATTCGCCAGCTCGGCGTGCCGCCGAGCACCTACCGCGCCAATTTCGCCACGGCTCGCTGAAGGCATCCGGGCTCCCGGCGAGGCCGACCGGGAACCGGATGCGCCGGGTCGAAGCAGTGCGTCAGCTGAGGAGCGCGGTGACGATCCGGTTCGCGTCGCGCAGCCGGGAAGCGGCGTTCGGGGTGCGTTCGAGGACCCAGACGCCCTGGAGGAAGACGAGCAGGAAGCGGGCCAGGGCGCGCGGGTCGCTGCCGGGAGCGAGTTCGGCCTGGGCGCGGGCTCTGGTGAGGGCGCCGGTCAGCGCGGTTTCGGTACGGGCCCAACTGGATTCGACCGCCCGGGCGACCTCCTGGTCGCGGGCGGCCAGTTCCACCGCCGACGTGGTGACCAGGCAGCCGAGGAAGCGGTCCTCCGTGCACGACTCGCGCACGAACTGGTCGATCAGCGCGCGCACGGCGGGCAGCGCCGGGCCGGGCACGGACAGCTGCGTGGTGACCCGTTCGTCGACGACCTCCAGGTGCCGCTGCAGTGCCCGCATGAACAGGTCGTGCTTGTTGCCGAAGGTGGCGTAGATGGAACCCCTGGCGATGCCGAGATGCTCGGTGAGATCGGCCATCGAGGTCGACTCGTACCCGCGCTCCCAGAACAGATCCAGTGCGCGGCCCAGTACTACATCGGGGTCGAATTCCTTGGTGCGCGCCACTGTTCGAGCCTAACAGCGCCGCTGGTCAGCGGGGTCCCGCGAGCGGGTACTGCGGGTAGGCCGGGCGGGCGGGTGCGAAGAAGGGCGCCGACTTCGGGTTCCAGAGCAGCACGACGGCTCCGAGCCCGATGGCGAAACCGGCGAGGGTGAACGCCAGTGCTCCCGGGGTGACGCCCAGGTCCGCCACCACCCCGAGTACCGCGTAGAGCGTCGAGAGGACGTTGAAGCCGAAGAATATGGTCGAGGTGATCCGCGCCCAGTTCTTCCCGGCCCGGCACGCGAACGCCATCCAGATCCACAGCCCCACCGTGATCAACGCCCCGACCACCGTCGCACCGACCGTCGCGTACACGAGGACATCGAGGCTCGAGCCGCGGAACATTCCCTCGGAGGAGTCGAGAAGGGTGGTGCGAACGGTGTCGATATCGGTGAGCGAATACGCCCCGCCGAGAAACGTCACCGCCGCCCCGACCAGCATCACGATGAACGCCATCCGGATGTTCTCCGGGACCACCCGCGGCTCGGTCTCCGCCGGCTCCGGCACATACGCGGGATACGGCGCAGGGGGAAACACCGGCCCACCCGGCTGCCCACCGACATAAGGCTGTCCTGGAGAAGCGCCGGGCGGGAACTGCGCACCGATCGCCTGGCCGCCCGGCTGCTGCCCGGGAACATAGGGCTGCCCCGGAGCAGTGCCGGGCGCGAACGGCCCGCCGATCGGCTGCCCGGGCACAGGCTGACCGACAGCGGGCATCGGAGTCTGCGGCTGACCCGGCACATACGGCTGCTGACCCGGTGCGAAGGGAACGGCAGCCGGGGCAGGCGGCTGCGGGACGGCCACTTCGTCGGCGGGGTACGACGTCAGTTCGTTCGGCTCCTGCGCGTACTGCTTGTCGTCCGAACCGGACATGGACGGGTACCCCCTTCGATGGAAATCACACCACCCTATCGCGACCGGCACCCCACTGCCGCCTACGAAGCGGTGCCCCGTCGCCCCTGCGCACAGCTACCAGGCGACGGTTCCCTGATCGTCGAAGAAACCGCCTCGGGGACCGTCGTCGGGGAGGGTGGCCAGGCGCAGGGCGATCGCGGCGCCCTGCTCGGGCGTGCGTTCTCCGGCGAATCCGGTGAAGTCGGTGGCGACGTAGCCGGGGCAGGCCAGGTTCACGATGATGTCCGTGTCGGCGAATCTGCGAGCGTACTGGGCCGTGACGCTGTTGAGCATCGACTTGGAAGGCGCGTAGGCGGCCATGACCGGCCCGGTCTGCAGGGTCAGCGAGCCCATATTGCTCGACATGTTGACGATCCGGGGCGCGGTGGCACGACGGAGCAGCGGCAGCATCGCGTTCGTCACCCGGATCACCCCGAGCACGTTCGTTTCCAGGACCGTGCGCAGGACATCGAGGTCGAGGGTCGTCGGGTCCTGCGCGCCGTCCTCGAACCGGCCTGCGATGCCGGCGTTGTTGACGAGCACGTCGAGTCGCCCGGCTTGTTCCTCGATGCTCGCGGCCGCGGCGGTGACACTCTCGTCGGAGGTGACATCGAGGGCGACGCCGAATGCGTCTGTGCCGCCCGCACGCAACCGCGCCACGGCCTCCCCACGTCGGGTCTCGTCGCGCGCTCCCACCGCGACCGCGAAGCCGAGGGATCCGAGACCTTCGGCGATGGCGAAGCCGATGCCCTTGTTCGCGCCGGTGACCAGCGCTGTCTTGGTGTTGTTCACGCACTCCATGCTCGGCGCGCGATATCCGTTGCGTCCAATATTGATCGGGTACCGCGAGATACCCGGCGGGTATCACCGGGTGGATACAGTGGGCGCGTGGACGACCTGGAGACCCGTGAGCTGCGGTACTTCGTGGCGGTGGCCGAGGAGCTGCACTTCGGGCGTGCTGCCCAGCGGCTCGGGATCGCGCAGCCGCCGCTCTCGCGGGCGATCCGGCAGCTGGAACGTCGACTCGGCGTTCAGCTTCTCGACCGGGACCGGCGGGGCGTGGCGTTGACCGGCGCGGGCGATGTGCTGCTGCACGAAGCCCGCCTCGCCCTCGACGCGGTCGCGTCCGCTGCTCGACGGACCCGGCGGGCGGCGGATCGGCAACGACCCCTTGTGCTGGTGACGAAAGCCGGTGCGTCGCACGAGCTGCTGCAACAGCTTCTCGCCGCGTCGGCGGCCCGCACCGATACGGCACCGGTGGAAGTTCTCCTGTGCGAGGTCGGTGAGCAGGCACGATTCCTGCGCAACGGGCGCGCGGACGTGGCCCTGATGCACCGGCCGGTCGATGACCTCGCCGGGTTCGACACCGAAGACATCTGCACCGAGGGCCAGGTCGCCCTCCTCCCGGCGGGACATCCGCTCGCCGCACGTCCACAGCTCACCCTCGCGGACGTGGCCGACGTGCCCGGTCTCCCCATCGCGCGATGGCCCCGGCTCGACGGCTCCTACCCCGACGGTCCCGGGCCCGAAGTGCGCACCCAGTCACAACTCGCGCAGCTGGTGGCGCTCGGCAAGACCCTGCTCGTCATCCCGGCCTCGAGCCGCGCCTGGCAGTGGCCCGACCATGTCGCGGTACCCGTCGTCGACGCCCCGCAGATCACCACTGTCCTCGCCTGGCCTGCCGACAACCGTGCACCGGCCATCGCCGCACTGGCCCGAGCCGCGGCCGAGGTCCGCACCATGCCACCAGCTGCGGCCCAGACAGCGGGACGGTAAACGGACGACCGCGGACACGGAACGGCTAGCGGACGATCGCGGGTGTTGTTCTGCCCGAAAGCGCAAGTCCTAGTGGACGTTCGCGCGGGCGAGTTCGTGAGCGGCGGTGCGGTAGCGGTCGGCGATGAGACGGACTACCGCGGGGTGGACACCGATCGGTTCGGCGACGCCGTCGGCCCCCGCGTCGTGCAGGCGCTGGTGGAACAGGCCGTGGGCCAGCAGGTACGACGCGATGAACACCCGCTGCGAGCCCGATTCACGCAGGGCGGCAACAACTTCCGGGACGCGCGGGGCGCCGGTGGCCACGTAGGCGATCCGCACCGGTGCGGCGAGCTGCTCGGCGAGCATTCCCGCCGCGCGCCGGACATCCTGGCGCGCACGGGAATCCGACGAACCGGCGGCCGCGAAGACCACCGCGTCACCCGGCTGCCAGCCGGCGGCGCGCAGGCGCATCGCCATGATCCTGGTCAGTGCGGGGTCAGGACCCATGGCGGGAGTCACCGCGACGGCGGTGTGTCCGCTCTCGGCCACCTCACGCGGAACATCTTGGTACACGTGGTAACCCGAGGCCAGGAACGCCGGCACCACCACGGCCGGGCCGTCGAGGTCGCGCAGCACCTCCGACGGCGACGGGCCGAGTACATCGACGAAAGCGGTGCGCAGCAACGGGTTCGGGCCGGTGGTGTCCATGCCGCAGCCCAGTTCGATGCCGACCGCGTCGGCGAGGGCGGCGATCATCTCCACCCCGCGCGCGCTGCGGGTGCCGTGCGCGACGAGCACGAGGGCCGGCTCACCCGGCCGCACCGTGCTCACCACACCCCGATCGTCTGGCTCCGCGCCGACCGCGCGGGAGTGCCGATGCCTGCGGCGTGCGGCGGCTGCACCGGCGGACGCGACGGCGCGTCGGAGCAGTCGGCCGCGTCGAGAGCGAGGCGGTAACCGCGTTTCACCACGGTCTGAATGGCCTTCGGTGTGCCGAGTCCCGCGCGCAGGCGGGCGATCGCGGTTTCCACCGCATGGGTGTCGTCGCCACCGCCGGGCAGCGCCGACAGCAGATCCTCACGCGAGACCACCCGACCAGGCTGACGGGCCAGCGACCGCATCAACGCCATCGGGGCGGGCGCGAGCTGACGCACCTCACCGTCGACGACAACGCAGCCACCGCGCACGCTGATGAGGTGCCCGGCCGCGTAGATCCGGCTGGCCCGGCGCGGCAATTCCTCGGCCACGTGGCGGGCGAGCGCACCGAGCCGCGCCCGGCCGGGCATGGTCGTCGGCACGCCGAGTTCTTCCAGCGGCGCGGCGGTGATCGGGCCGACACAGGCGGCGAGCACGCGTCCGCGCAGGGCGTGCAGCACCGACTCGAGCAGCCCGGTTTCCTTGGCGCGCATGAGAAGTGAGGCCACGGCGGGGGCGCTGGTGAAGGTGACGCAGTCGAGGCTGCCGGAGATGATCGCATCGATCATCGAGTCCATCGGACCGCGGTCAGCCGGCGGCTCCCACCGGTACACGGGCACCGGAACCACGTCGGCGCCCGCGCAGCGCAGCACCTCGCAGAAGTCGGGCACCGGTTCCCACTCGGTGGTCGCACCGTGCAGCTGCACAGCGATGCGCACACCCTCGACACCCTCGGCGAGCAGGTGGTCGAGCACCTCGGCCGACGACTCGGACGCGGGCGACCACTCTTCGCGCAGCTCAGCGGCCCGGATGGCGCCCTTGGCCTTGGGCCCACGGGCGAGCATGCGGGTGGCGGCAAGGGTGTCACGCAGCGTCTCGGCCAACCCCCAGCCCTCGGCGGCCTCCATCCAGCCACGGAAACCGATGCCGGTGGTGGCCACAGTGATGGCGGGCGGGTCGGCGATGAGCTGTTCGGTGACCCGCTCGAGTTCGGTGTCGTCGGCGAGCGGGATGATGCGGATGGCGGGCGCGCTCACCACGGTGGCGCCACGGCGGGTGAGCAGGGTGCCGAATTCCTCGGCGCGACGAGCAGCGGTGATACCGATGGTGAAACCGGCGAGACAGGGTCCCGCTTCGGGCACAGAATTCATGAAGTCACCGGTTCGTTCGACACCGAGACGATGCCTGCGTCGAGTCGCACGGCATACACCGGCAGCGACTGGGTCTCATCGTCGAGGCAGCGGCCGTCGATGAGGGAGAAAGCCTGCTTGAGCAGCGGCGACGCGACCACGGGTACCCCGCCCCGGTCGCCGACGATGCCGCGCGACATGACCGCGGCCCGACCGAACGGGTCGACATTGCCCACGGCGGCCAGTGTGCCGTCGGGTAGCAGGAACAGGGCGGCCTGCTTGCCGCCGTCGAGCAGGACCGCAACGCCGCGTCCCGGAATAAGGAAATCGAGTCGGCACGCCTGGGTCCAGGTCGTGGTCTCGGTGGTGATGGTGGGTGTGTCGATAACGGTCATCGGTTCCTCCTCCGAACGCCTTACCTATTGGTACAGGCGCCCTGTTTCCACAGGGTTAAGCGCTTATTTCCCGGCTGCTGCTGTGTCGGAGCCAACACCGGCGGGCATCCCCGGCAGACCGAGAAGCACTGGCACCTTGCGTTCCCCGCTCTCGTCGAAGGCGATCGTCGGGTCGGCCTCGTCAGGGGCATTGACGAAGGAGACGAAGCGCGACAGCTTGTTCTCGTCCTCGAGCACCGCGGCCCACTCGTCCTTGTAACCGTCGACGTGCTTGGCCATGGCGGCCTCCAGATCCGCGGCGATGCCGAGGCTGTCGTCGCACACGACGGCCTTCAGGTAGTCCATGCCACCTTCGAGGGCCTCCTGCCAGGGCGCGGTTCGCTGCAGGCGGTCGGCGGTGCGGATGTAGAACATCAGGTAGCGGTCGATGTATCGGATCAGCGTCTCGTCGTCCAGGTCGCCTGCCAGCAGCACGGCGTGCTTGGGGGTGAGACCACCGTTGCCGCCGACATAGAGGTTCCAGCCGTTCTCGGTGGCGATCACGCCGACGTCCTTGCCACGGGCTTCGGCGCATTCACGCGCACAGCCCGACACGGCCAGCTTCAACTTGTGCGGCGAACGCAGACCCCGGTAGCGCTTCTCGAGCAGCACGGCCATGCCGACCGAGTCCTGCTGGCCGTAGCGGCACCAGGTGGAACCGACGCAGCTCTTCACGGTGCGCAGCGACTTGCCGTAGGCGTGCCCGGATTCCATGCCCGCGTCGACCAGGCGCTTCCAGATCAGCGGCAGCTGCTCGACGCGGGCGCCGAACAGGTCGATGCGCTGACCGCCGGTGACCTTCACGTACAGGTCGAATTCCTTGGCGACCTCACCGATCACGATCAGCTGCTCGGCGGTCACCTCACCACCGGGCATGCGCGGCACCACCGAGTAGGTGCCGTTCTTCTGGAGGTTCGCCAGGAAGTGGTCGTTGGTGTCCTGCAGCGCGGCCTGCTCGCCCTCGAGGATGTGGTCGCTCGAGGTGGAGGCGAGGATCGAGGCGACGGTCGGCTTGCAGATATCGCAACCCGAACCCTTGCCGTGCTTGGCGATGAGCTCCGAAAACGTCCGAATGCCAGTGACATTCACGATGTCGAACAGTTCGGCACGCGACTGCTCGAAGTGCTCACACAGCGCCTTGGACAGCGCCACACCGGACTGCTCCAGCAGCTTCTTGATCATCGGCACGCAGCCACCGCAGGAGGTACCCGCGTTGGTGCAGCCCTTCACGGCCGGGATATCACAGGCACCCTCGGCGATGGCGCCGCAGATGGCGCCCTTGCTCACGTTGTTGCAGGAGCAGATCTGCGCGTCGTCGGGCAGCGCGTCGGCACCCAGTTCGGCGCCGGCCGGGGAGATCAGCGAGGCCGGGTCGGCGGGCAGCGGGCGCCCGACCAGCGGACGCAGCGCGGCGTAGGCCGACGCGTCGCCGACCAGGATGCCGCCGAGCAGGATCTCGGCGTTGTCGGAGACGACGAGCTTGGCGTAGGTGCCCTTGGCGGCGTCGTGCAGCACCACCGACAGCGCGCCCTCGGTGGTGGCGTGCGCGTCACCGAAGGAGGCCACGTCCACGCCCATCAGCTTCAGCTTGGTCGACATGTCGGCACCGGGGAACTCACCCGCACCGCCCAGCAGGCGGTCGGCGACGATCTCGGCGGTGGTGTAACCGGGCGCCACCAGGCCGTAGCAGACGCCCTCGACGGCGGCGCATTCACCGATCGCGTAGATGTCGGGATCCGAGGACCGCAGGCCGAGATCGGTGAGAATGCCTCCGCGCGGGCCGATTTCGAGCCCGGCCTCCTTGGCGACGGAGTCGTGCGGGCGGATACCGGCGGAGAACACCACCAGCGAGGCGTGGATCTCGGACTCGTCGGACAGGTGCAGCTTGACCCCGCCGGTCTCCTCCTCGATCGACTCGATCTTGGCGGTGCCCACCCCCGTGTGCACGTTCAGGCCGATGTCGGAGACCAGCTTCTCCAGGATCGCGCCACCACCGGCGTCGACCTGGGCGGGCATCAGGCGGTCGTTGTACTCGATGACGTGCGGGGTCATGCCCATCAGGCGCAGCGCGTTGGCCGCCTCCAGGCCGAGCAGTCCACCGCCGATCACCACACCGTGCGCGCCGGGTCCGGCCTTCTCGGCCGCGGCGCGGATGCCGTCCAGGTCTTCGATGGTGCGGTAGACGAAGCACTCGGGCAGGTCGTGGCCGGGCACCGGCGGCACGAAGGCGTAGGAACCGGTGGCCATCACCAGCGCGTCGTAGGCGATGACGTCACCGGTGGAGGTGGTGACGGTCTTGGCCGCGCGGTCGATGGACTCGCCGCGCTGGCCGAGCCGCAGCTCCACCAGCTCGTCGCCGTCGTACATGTTGCCCGGCAGGGCCAGGTCGTCGGGGTTCCAGTTGCCGACGTAGTAGGACAGGCCGACGCGGTCGTAGGCGGGCAGCTTTTCCTCGGAGAGCACGACCACGCGCCACTGTCCGGCGTCGTCGCGCGAGCGAAGGGCCTCGACGAAGCGGTGTCCGACCATGCCGTGGCCGACCACGACCACTGTCTTGCGAGTGCTGTTCATGAGAGTGACCTCCTGGATTGTGGTCGGTTGTCAGCGAGCCGACGAAGTGCTGGATTCGGCCTCGAGGACCAGGGATTCGGCCTCGGCCACGACATCGGAGTCGACGGCGACCCGGGGGCGGCGCAGGAACACCGTCCAGGTGACCGCGGCGCAGACCACGTAGAAGGCGAGGAACACCCAGAACGCGGTGGTCGCCGAGGCGGTGCTGGCGTAGGAGGAGCGGAGCACCATGTTGATGCCGACGCCGCCGAGCGCACCGATCGCGCCGACGAAACCGATCAGGGCGCCGGAGGTGTTCTGCGACCACGCGGCCTGTTCGGCGCGCGGCAGCGGCAGGCTCTTGGACTTGGCCTCGAACACCGACGGGATGATCTTGGTGACGGCGCCGTTGCCGAAACCCGACAGGATGAACAGGGCGATGAAGCCGGCGACCAGGATCGTCATGGTGGATCCGGTGGCGATGCCGTTGTTGCGGTCGGCCAGCGTCGAGGCGAAGATCACGACCAGCGCGGCGGCCATCATGGCGCCGAAGGTGGCGATGGTGACCTTGCTGCCACCGATGCGGTCGGCCATCTTGCCGCCGTAGGGGCGGGCGAGCGAACCGAGCAGCGGACCGATGAACGCGATCGAGGCGGCGTGGATGGCGGCCTGGGTGGCGGTGTCACCACCGGCCTTGAAGCTGATCTGCAGGATCTGGCCGAAGGCGAAGCTGTAGCCGATGAACGAACCGAAGGTGCCGATGTAGAGGAAGGCGATGGCCCAGGACTGCGGCACGCGCAGGGCCTTGAGCATGTAGGACATGTCGGCCTGCTGGTTGGTCAGGTTGTCCATGTACAGCGCGGCGCCGACCGCGGTGACACCGACCAGGACCAGGTAGACCGCGCAGATCACGTAGGCGTAGTCGCCACCGAGGGTGACCAGCACGAGCAGGCCGAGCAGCTGGATCACCGGCACGCCGATATTGCCGCCACCGGCGTTCATGCCGAGCGCCCAACCCTTGAGCCGCTGCGGGTAGAAGGCGTTGATGTTGGTCATCGAGGAGGCGAAGTTGCCGCCACCGAAGCCCGCGAACGCGGCCACGATCAGGAACGTGGTGTAGGAGGTGCCCGGCTGGTTGACGAAGTACAGCGTCAGCAGCAGGGGCACGAGCAGCAGGAACGCGCTGAAGATGGTCCAGTTGCGACCACCGAAGCGGGCCGTTGCCACGGTGTAGGGAATGCGCAGGAACGCGCCGACGAGCGTGGGCATGGCGACGAGGAAGAACTTGCCCGCCGGATCGATGCCGAACTTGTCGGTGGGCATGAACAGCACCATCACCGACCAGATGGACCACACCGAGAAACCGATGTGCTCGGCGATCACCGACCAGATCAGGTTGCGCTTGGCAACGTCCTTGCCGCCGGCCTCCCAGGCCGCGACATCTTCGGCATCCCAGTGCTCGATGTCGTGGTTACGCTTCAGCGTGCTCAAGTTGGGCCTCCCAAAAGTGCGATGGCCCAACGGTAGGAAATGGGTATTGCCGAAATGCTGCGGGAAATTGCGCTTGAATCAACGGTTTCTCACGCCGACCCGGTCACAGGGGTGAGATCAGCCCTTTTGTTTCGGGCATGTGACACAACGGTTTCCGCACGTAAGAAGGCGGCCGGAAATCATTCGAAACGCCCGTGAGGGTGTGATGTAGGTAGCATCGACCCGAACGCACCATTACGCAACTCGAACGGTGAGTTTTCTTCCGCTCAATTCCAGGTGTCTTCGAGCATGCGCGGTTTGCAGGCCTGCCAGGCGCCGGTGAGCAACACACCGAGCGCGACGAGCAGCAGACCGAACGGGGCGAGCCAGCCACCGGTGGCGGTGTGCAGGATGCCGAACAGCAGCGGACCCACACAGGCGACGACGTAACCGACACCCTGGGTGAATCCGGACAGCGCCGCCGAGCCCTGCGGTGTGCGCGTACGCAGGTTGATGAGCGTGAGCGCCATCGGGAAGGTGCTCGGGCCGAGGCCGAGCAGCACCACCCACAGCAGCGGCGCGCTCATCGGCGCGATCAGCAGACCCGCGAAAGCGATGACGAACAGCACCATGCACGCGACGACGACCGGGAACGGGTTGCGCATGCGCGAGACGACGGTCGGCGCACCGAGCGCGGGAATCAGGCCGATCAGCGCGAACAGCGCGACCATGTTGCCGCCGAAGGCGGCGCTCGCGCCCGCATCGGCCAGGATGGTCGGCAGCCAGGTGAACATGGCGTAGGTGGTGAGCGAGGTCATGCCGAACATGCCCGCCATGCCCCAGGCCACCGGGGAACGCCACACTTTGCCTGTGGCCGTCGGTGTTTCGGACGGCAGCGCGGTGGTGTCGGCCTTGTCGCGGCCGCGGCGGTCGCGCAGGACGACCAGCCACGGCACCGCCGCGGCGAAACCGACGAGCGCCCACACGCCCATCGAGATGCGCCACCCGTGCGCCTCGGCCAGCGGCACCGCGACGAACGCGGGAATGACCGTGCTCAGCTGCACCATCACGATGTAGAGCGAGGAGATCGACGCCAGCCGATCGGCGAAATACCGCTTGACCAGCGGCGGAATCACCACATTGCCGATGCCCATGCCGAGCAGCGCCACCCCGGACAAGGCGAGCAGCTCGCCGGTGCCGGAGGAGAAAACGCGGGCGAGCGAACCGAATCCGGCCAGCAGCATCGCCAGCAGAACCGTGCGCTCCAGCCCGAAACGCCGCACCGCGAACGGGGTGACCAGCCCGGCGACACCGAACATGGCGGTCGGCAGCATGCCGAACACGCCGACGATGGCGGTGCCGTACCCGATGTCGTCACCGATCTGCTCGGCCAGCGGGCTGAACGCGGTGACGGCGGCACGCAGGGTGAGCGCCGACATGATGATGGCCGCGAGAACCAGCAGCCGTCCCTCGATCAGTGACCGACGGGTGAGCTGCTCGGGCTCCGCCTGATCGACCTCGGCGGGCGGATTCGGGAGTGCACTCCCACCATCGACCGCATCCCATCGACCATCGACCCGCCCATCGACAGGGGTGAGCCGGGTCAGGGTTTCGGAGGAGGGCGGAGGAGTCACAGACGAAATCATAGGATGACCCGATGATCGACGCCAGCAAATGTGAGCGACAAGTCAGGCTCGAGTACCGGCCTGCCGCTTTGCCTTACGCTGGCTCACGTGCAACCCGTCCGGCGCTCCAGCCTCATCGCCCAGGTGACCGAACAACTGCGCGCCGAAATCCGGTCGGGCCGTTGGCCGGTCGGCGGCCGTATCCCCACCGAACCCGAGCTCACCGAACTCACCGGCACCGGCCGCAATACCGTGCGTGAAGCCGTGCAGGCCCTGGTCCACGCGGGCATGCTCGAGCGCCGCCAGGGTTCGGGGACCTACGTGATCGCCACCTCCGAGGTGGGCGGCACGCTCGGCAAGTACTTCGCCGACGCCGAGGAACGCGACATCCTCGAATTGCGCCAGGCGCTCGACACCACCGCCGCGGGCTTGGCCGCGCGTCGCCGCGACGACACCGATATCGCCAACCTGCGCCGCCTGCTCGCCGAACGCAACGACCGCGACTGGACCAAACCCGACCCGGTGGCCATCGCCGCCGATGTGGAATTGCACCGCGCGATCGTCGTCGCCAGCCACAACGCCGTGTATCTGGAGTTCTACGACTCGCTGCTGCCGGTGATCGAGCAGGTGATCCACGCGCGCACCGCCAAATCCGACGACGCCTACGACAGCGAGCACATCGAACTGGTGCAGGCCGTCATCGACGGCGACGCCGAGCGCGCGATGCAGGCGGCGCGCTGCTTCCTCGGCTCACTCATCGCCGAGTACCCGGATCGCCCGCGTTTCGCCGGGTAACCGAGCTGTCACCCCGACGGGAACGGCGCGGTGAGCCCGAGTTGGCTCGAATGTCACCTGAGGCCATTGTCACGCAACAACCGGCTTCTACCGTTTCTCTCGACACCGCATCACGCGCCCGATCGAGAGGAAGCCGATGACCGCAATCGCCGCCACCGGCCAGACGACAGACACCGCGTCGTTCGAATATGAGAAGAAGGGCCGCTGGCTGACCCAGTGGGAGCCCGACAATCCGAAATTCTGGGAATCGGGCGGTGAGAAGACCGCCAAGAAGAACCTGTGGTTCTCGGTGTTCGCCGAGAACCTCGGCTTCAGCGTCTGGGTCCTGTTCGGTTCCATCGTCACCGCCATGGGCGCCGCGGGCTTCACGTTCCTGGACGGCCTCGGCAAGGGGAACCCGACCGCCGTCGCCAACGCCCTGCTGCTGACCTCGGTGCCCACCCTGGTCGGCGCCACCCTGCGCATCCCCTACACCTTCGCCGTCCCCAAGTTCGGCGGTCGGGCCTTCACCGCCTTCAGCGCGGGCATGCTGCTGTTCCCGACGCTGGGCCTGGCGTACTTCGTCAACCAGCCGGGCACCCCGATGTGGGTGTTCCTGCTGCTGGCCGCGCTCGCCGGTGTTGGCGGCGGCAACTTCTCGTCGTCGATGGCCAACATCTCGTTCTTCTTCCCCGAGGGCAAGAAGGGCGCCGCGCTCGGCATCAACGCCGCGGGCGGCAATCTCGGTGTGGCACAGACACAATTGGCCGCACCGTTGCTGATCACGCTCGGCACGCACCTGTTGGCCAAGGACGCCGCGGGCTACCGGTTCGGCCTCACCCTCGCCATCCTGGTCTGGGTGCCGTTCATCCTGATCGCCGCGTTCGGGGCGCTGCGCTACATGGACTCGATCACCTCGGCCAAGGCCGACGGCAAGTCCTACAAGCTGGCGCTGACCAACCCGCACACCTGGATCATGTCGTTCCTCTACATCGGCACCTTCGGTTCGTTCATCGGCTTCTCGTTCGCCTTCCCGACCCTGATCAAGGCCAACTTCCCGCACCTGACCCAGATCGGCTGGATCAGCATGGTCGGCAACCTCGCCTTCCTCGGCGCCCTCGTCGGGTCGTTCAGCCGCCCGGTCGGCGGGTGGATCTCCGACAAGGTCGGCGGCGCGCGCATCACGGTGATGGTCTTCACCGGAATGGCTGTGGCGGTCGCGTTGATCATGACCGCGCTGTCGATGAAGAGCTTCCCGCTCTACCTCGCCGCGTTCCTGCTGCTGTTCGTGCTCACCGGTGTCGGCAACGGCTCGACCTACCGGATGATCCCGTCGATCTTCGGCGCCACCGCCAAGAAGTACGCCGCCGAACACGGCATGCAGCTCACCGAGGCCCAGGCATCGGCACGTCGTCAGGCCGGCGCCGCGATCGGCGTGATCGGTGCCGTCGGCGCCTTCGGCGGATTCATCCTGCAGCAGGCACTTCGCCTGTCCAACATCAACTTCGGCTCCATGGCCCCCGCCTTCTGGGCCTACGCCGTCGCCTTCGTCGTCATGGCGGGCGTCACCTGGTGGTGCTACCTGCGCACCTCCTTCGCCACCGACAAGGTCCCGTCCCTGGCCTACGCCAACGTCTGACACCACGAAAGCCGCGCCCGGAATCCCCGACCGGGCGCGGCTTTCGGCATTTCTGCTACAGGACCAGGCGGACCATATCGGCCGTGCGGGCAAGACCCGGAAAGGCTTCCGGGGTGGAGCGGGGGTGCAGGGCGTGCACGGCGAGGCGGAAGATCAAGGCGCGCAACAGCATCTGTGGCCATTCGGGCAGGCTCGACCAGCGTTCCAGGAGGCCGTCGTCACCGCCGCCCCAGGCCAGGGCGTCGACGACGACCACACCCGCCGCCCAGGAGGCGGGGCGCCAGTACGGGGTGATGTCGGTGAGGCCGGGGGCGTGGGTCCCGGAGAACAGGACCGTGCCGAACAGGTCGCCGTGGACGAGCTGGTCGGGGCTGCGCACCGGTTTGCGCAGAGTGGCCAGTTGGCCGATCAATTCGAGGCTGCGTTGGCCGTCGGGGGTCGCGGTGAGGGGGACGCCGCCCGCGCGCAGGGTGCGCAGCGGCACCGACTCCCAGGCGGCGCGGTCGGCGGCGACGAACACATCCACATCCACCCACGGCGCGACGGGCGGCTGCACCAGGAAACGCGGGCGCTCCAATTGTGCTGTCGCCTTGTGTAATCGCAGCGACACCGACACCACCTCGTCGTGGCGGGGTTCGGGGGCGCCGTCGATGAAGGTGTCGGCACGCCAGCCCGACACCACGTAGCGGCCGTCGGTGGCACGCACCGGTCGCGCGACGCGCACACCGTCGACGGCGAGGGTTTCGCGCACCTTGGCCGACCACGCCGCGCGGGCGTGATCGGCCACCGGGCTCAGCACCACATCGCCGAGCCGCCAGCCACCGTCCCAGTCACCGAGGGAGACCGGCGTCACTTCGCGAAGACCGAATGTGGCCCGCACATGCTCGGGTGGTTCGACTGAAGTCACTGACGTCACGGCCGTACCGTAACCCTGAGGACGCGTCAACAGCCCGAAGGCACGCTGGCACGCGACCCCATTGCGACCTCCCCGCAATCAACGGCGGACCGGTACGGATCAGTACACGGGCAGCGACGGATCGACCTGCTTGGCCCACGCGACCACGCCACCCTGCAGGTGCGTGGCGTCGGCGAAACCGGCGCGCTTGAGCGCGGCCAGCGCCTCGGCCGAGCGGATCCCGGTCTTGCAGTGCAACACGATCGGCTTGTTCTGCGGCAGCTCCGAGAGCGCCTCACCGGAGAGGATGCGGTCCTTGGGGATCAGGGTCGCACCGTCGATGTGCACGATGTCCCACTCCACCGGCTCACGCACGTCGATGAGTTCGACCTTGTCGGCGTCGAGCAGGTCCTTCAGCTCGGCGGCGGTGACGGTCGACCCGGCGGCGGCGGCCTGGCCCTCCTCCGACACCACACCGCAGAACGCCTCGTAGTCGATCAGTTCGGTGATCGGCTGACGTTCCGGATCGCGGCGCAGCTTGATGGTGCGGTAGTTCATGTCCAGTGCGTCGTAGACCATCAGACGGCCCAGCAGCGTCTCACCGATACCGGTGATGAGCTTGATCGCCTCGGTCACCATCACCGAACCGATCGACGCGCACAGCACGCCGAGCACGCCGCCTTCGGCGCAGGACGGCACCATGCCCGGCGGCGGGGCCTCCGGGTACAGGTCGCGGTAGTTGATGCCTCGCCCGTCGGGTGCGTCCTCCCAGAACACCGACACCTGGCCCTCGAAGCGGTAGATCGAGCCCCACACGTAGGGCTTGCCCGCGAGGACGGCGGCGTCGTTGACGAGGTAACGGGTGGCGAAGTTGTCGGTGCCGTCGACGATCAGGTCGTACTCGCGGAACAGCTCGACGGCGTTGTCGGGTTCGAGGCGGATCTTGTGCAGCCGCACGTCGATTCCCGAATTGATCTCGAGGATCGAATCGCGGGCGCTGTCGGCCTTGGACCGGCCGATGTCGGACTCGCCGTGGATGACCTGCCGCTGCAGGTTCGACATGTCGACCTCGTCGAACTCGACGATCCCGAGCGTGCCGACGCCCGCGGCGGCCAGATACAGCAGGGCGGGCGACCCGAGACCGCCCGCGCCGATCACGAGCACCTTGGCGTTCTTCAACCGTTTCTGACCGTCGACACCGAGATCGGGGATGATCAGGTGGCGGCTGTACCGCGCGACCTCATCTTTGGTCAGTTCCGCCGCAGGCTCGACGAGCGGCGGCAAGGACCCGTTGAAAGACACCTTCGGAACTCCGTTTCTTCGGCGGCTGGCGCCGCGGGTTTGCGGCGCACCCTCTGGTCAGTCCAGATCAAGGCGGCCGCAAACCGATGGCCGTGTGTATCTACAACACTGACCGCCGTACTGTTCTTCCCGCCCATGGTCTCGCACCGGCGGAGTTCTCAGCCGCGCGGGTACGGCCAGGGATTGAAGCGGCAGGTCTTGCCGTCGGGCGGGACCACACCGTGCGGGTCGAGCAGGGCGATGTCGTTGTTCTTGGTGCCGAAGGTCTGCTGCATCATGATCGGCGCCAGGCCGCCCTCGGTCTCGCACGGCTGGTGGCCGTGGTAGCCGATGGCGTGGCCCACCTCGTGGTTGACGAGGTATTGCCGGTAGGAACCGATGTCGCCGTCGAAGGCGAGCGCGCCGCGCACCCAGCGGGCCTCCGACAGCACCACCCGGTCGATGCTCGCGTTGTAGCACGACGAGTCGATGGGGATCTCGAATCCACAAGCGGCGCGGGTGCTTTCGCGGGAGGTGAGCGAGAGCCGGAAGTCGGGTTCGCCGACGTCGATGCGCTGGAACCCGAACTTGGGATCCTTGGTCCAGCTCTTGGGGTTGGCCAGGGTGGTCTCCACCATCTTGGCCACGGCCACGTCACCACCGTAGGCCGAGGTGTCGATGCCGTCCTCCACCTCGACGGTGTAGCGGAACACCCGCTCGGTGCCCGCCCCGACCTGTGGGCCCGCGCCCGGCACCACATGCCAGGTGCCCGCGCCGCGCTCGACGAACGCGCCGCCCTCGGGGAGCGCGCCGAGCGGCAGATCGGCGGGGAACTTCCCGTCGCCGGGCGGCGCGCCGATGATGCCGGACTGGGCGACGTTCGGGCTCAATGCCCCGAACCCCGGGTCCACCGGTGCGGGCTGCTTGGCCACGCGCAGCGCGTCGAAGATCACGAACGCCGTCACCGCCAGCAACACCGGCAGCGCGTAGGCCCGCCACCCGTAGGTGGACACGAAGCGGCCGAGGGCGCTCTGCTTCTTGGCGTCGCGCTGTGGGCTGCGCGGCCTGCCGGTGTCGGCTTCGGTGGGATCCCAGCGTGCGCGGAGGGGCTGACGCGATCGGTCGGCCGGTTGGTACAGCCCGAGGGGGTCGTAGACCTGCAGTTCCCGCCCTTCTGACTCCGAAGTCACTGAACCGGACTCGGTGGTTTGCGTGGGGCGAGCGACATCGCGCCCGCCGCCGGATGGTCGTTCCGGGCGGTCGGTCACCACACCAGATTCTCACAGTGGCCAAATCGGTGACGCGGGTGGCCGGGGAAGATCCGCCGGTTACGGCCCGGCGAACGTTCCCGCCTGGTACTACATTTCCAGGGCGAAACTCTGGGGGAACACTGTGCGAGTATCGTTCGTGGGACATCGGGCGCACATTCGCCTGCCTGGTGTAGTCGACAAAGAGAGCCGAGATGACTGACCTCGTGGACCGCATGACCTCGCGCCGATCGGTGCCGGAGACGGTCCCGGCAAAGCGCGGCACCCGCCTGCCTCGTGACGAGCGGCGTCAGCAACTGCTCCTCGCGGCGAGCGAGGTATTCGTCCAGCGTGGCTACCACGCCGCGGGCATGGACGAGATCTCGCAGGTGGCCGGTGTCAGCAAGCCGGTGCTCTACCAGCACTTCGCGAGCAAGCTGGAACTGTATCTGGCGGTTCTGCAGAACTATGTGGACATCCTGGTGTCGAGCGTGCGTCAGGCGCTGCGCTCCACCACCGACAACAAGCAGCGTGTGCGCGCCGCCGTCGCCGCCTACTTCGACTTCGTCGACAACGAGATGCAGGGCTTCCGCCTCGTCTTCGAATCCGACCTCACCAGCGAACCGCAGGTGCAGCGCCGGGTGGAACAGGCCACCGAGGCCTGCGTCGACGCGGTGTTCGACCTGGTCGCCCACGACTCCGGTCTCGACCCGTACCGGGCACGCATCCTGGCCGTCGGACTGGTCGGCGCGAGCCAGTTCTCGGCGCGCTACTGGCTCGAGGCCGACCGCCCGGTCCCCAAGGACGAGGCCGTCGACACCACCGTCGCCCTGGCCTGGGGCGGCCTGAAGCACGTGCCGTTCCGCCTCTCCGGGTCTTAAGGCCAGACTCGGGTTCGTGGGGATTTCCGGAGGCGGCAAGCTCTCTGGAAGTGGCTGGGTCAGCCCGTACCCGGTGAGTTACCCATGTACTGGCGAAATCAGTTGTCTCGTCCGTGACAAGAATGGGCCCGCCTTCGGTGTGAAGGCGGGCCCATTCTTGTTTCGCGTCTTACACCGTGGCGAAGCCGACGCGGCCGACGGCCGGGGAACCGATCTCCACGTAGGCGACCTTCGCGGCCTGGATCAGGAACTTGCGGTTCTTGTCGTCGGTGAGCTTGACGACGCCACCGGAGCCGCTGAGGGCATCGGTCACCAGCGCCTCGATCTCGTCAGGGCTCTGCGAGCTGTTGATGACGAGCTCCCGAGGGCTATCCGAAATACCGATCTTGACCTCCACGGCCAACCTCCGAACGTAAGAGTCCTGTGTTGTCGAGTTCCAGGCTAACCCGCCTCTCCGCGACTCGGGCCGACGGCTCCCGAAGTGGTTGGCCCCCTGACCGGGCCTGCGGCCGTGTTCAGCACGGTTCTGGGCGTACCCGATGAGTTACCCATGTTCTTGCGAAATCAGTTGACGCTGATCAGGGCTCGATGAGCTCGATTTCGAGTTCGATCTTCACCGTGTCCGACAGCATGCCCGGCATGGGGCCGCCGACACCGAAATCGGTGCGCTTGATGGCACCGGTCGCGGAGAAGCCGGCGTGGCGCGAGCCGTCGGGGAAGTCGCCGACGCCGCCCCACTCCACCTCGAGGGTGAGCGGCTTGGTGACGGTGCCGAGGGTGGCCTCGCCGGTGACGGTGAAGGTCTCGGCGATCCGGACCGGTTCGGTGGCGCGGAAGCTCAGGGTGGGACGGTTGGCGACGTCGAGGAAGTCGGCGTTGCGCACGTGGGCGTCGCGGTCGGCGTTGCCGGTGTCGAAGGAGTCCAGGTCGATGGTCGCGCCGATGGTGGCGGCACCGGATTCGTCGACAACGAACTCGGTCTCGAACCGGGTGAAGCCGCCGCGCACCTTGGCGATGCCGAGGTGGCGAACGGTGAACGAGACCGAGGAATGGCTGCGGTCGAGCGCCCAGGATCCGGCCTTCAGCTGCTGTGTCTGTGTCGAAGAAGTCATGCGTTCAGCCTGACCGGACCGTGGTCCGTTAACCAGACCGCCGTTATCCTGGACCTGTCAGGGCCAGGCTGCCGGAGCCGGGACCAGGGAGGATGGAGCAATGCCCGACCAGCTTGGAGCCCGCTCGACCTTCGCCGAACTGCTCATCGCCCGCCGTGCGGAACTGCGCCCCGAAGACGTGGGCCTGCCCGGCGGCGGTCGTCGGCGCACACCGGGACTGCGCCGCGAGGAGGTCGCGGTGCTGGCGGGCGTGAGCGCGGACTACCTGGCCCGGCTGGAGCAGGGCCGCGACAGCAACCCCTCCCCGGCCGTGGTCGACGCGCTGGCCACCGCCTTGCGCTTCAACGACACCGAACGCGCCCATTTCGGCTGGCTGGCACTGACCACCAGCAAGGAAGCGCGCTGCCCCAGTACGGCTTTCGACCCGAAGCTCGATCAGGTGCCGCCCGCGCTCACCGCCGTGCTCGACGCCCTCACTCCCACCCCCGCCTTCGCTCTGGGCCCGCGCGCGAATGTGCTCGCGTGGAACGACTCCTGGGAAGACCTCGTCGCCCCGCTCGGCCTGCTCGACGATCCCGAGCAGGTGAACCTGGCGGTCTGGGCGTTCCGACACCCGCTGGCGCGCACCACCATCACCGACTGGCCGCAATACGCCGACCTGCTCGCCGATCAACTGGCCCGCACGCGACTGCGCCGCCCCGAAGACGAAAGCATCGCTTCGACCATCGAATTCCTCAGCACCGAACCGGAATTCGCCCACCGCTGGCAACCACACCGCCTCGCCGAAAACCTACCGACCCTGCTCGGCCTCGAACACCCGACCCGCGGCACACTCACCTTCACCGTGCAGACACTGTCCGCAGAGAACGATCAGCAGGTCGTCATCTGGCTCCCCCGCGAAACCGCCGCTCGCGCACCGGAACTACGCCTGATCCACCCCCAGGCAGCAAACGGCTGACAGATCACGCAAGCACATGGGCAACTCACCGGCCACGACCTACCGCAACCCATTGCCAGTCTGGCCGCCGACGCAAGCCTCCCCGCACCTGAGTCCGGCCAAAAGTCGCGGAGAGGCGGTCACAGCCCTAGTTGGGCCATGCGGGCGGCGTGGCGCTCTTGCATGCGGTCGAACAGGGAGACGATGCCGTTGAGGTCGCCCGTGGCGGCCAGCACCAGTTCGGCGAGTTCGTCGCGCTGAGCCATCACGTACTGCGCCTGGGTGATGGCCTCACCGAGCAGCCTGCGACCCCACAGGGTGAGCCGGTCGCGCTCGGACCGGCTGGCGGTGACCGCGTTGCGGACCTCCTCGACCACGAACTGCGAGTGCCCGGTCTCGGCGAGCACGTCGCGCACCACATCGGCGACCTCGGCGGGGAGCGCGCCGGCGATCTCGGTGTAGAAGTCGGCGGCCAGGCCGTCACCCACGTAGAACTTCACCATCGACTCGAGCCACGTCGACGGGTCGGTGGAGGCGTGGTAGGAGTCCAGCGCGCCCTGGTACTGGTCCATCGCCCGCTCGGCGTCGACCCCGCGCGCGCTCAGGGCCGCCTCGAGGGCCTCGAAGTGCGCCAGCTCCGCGGCCGCCATCTTGGCCACCGCGACCCGCCCGCGCACCGACGGCGCGAGCTTGGCTTCCTCGGCGAGCCGATAGAACGCGGACAGCTCGCCGTAGGCGAGGACCGCGAACAGCTCGGTCACCCCCGGGTGATCGGCGGACAGCGGTGCGGTCGAGAAAATTTCCGGCGCGGCTGAGGTCTGGGCTCCCATGACCGCCAATCGTAGTCGCGATCGCGGGTCAGTCGCGATCGGCCAGGAATTTGTCCAGATGCGTCCAGGTGGTGTCGCGGGCCTGTGGTCCGGCGAGAATGCCGAGGTGGCTGCCGGGAACGACCTCGTAGGTCACCGAGGGCGACCCGGTGAGCGTGCGCAAACCCGCCTCGACAGCGGCCTTCGGCGTGATGACGTCGGCGGTGCCGCCGAACAGCAGCACCGGCACCCGCACATCGGCGAGGTCGATGGTGAGGTCGCGCAGGTGCACCTTGCCCTTGCCGATGTCGTTGGCGAGGATGAACCGGCCCCACAGCTGCCCGTAGAAGCGGCCGGGGTAGCCGGGCATGGCGGCCTGGAACCGGTCGATGGATTCCATTCTGGCCAGCGTCTCGGTGCGCGCGATATTGCCCGCGATGAACATCGGCCGCGCCAGTTCGCGGTCGAACGCCGCCACCCGGTAGGCGAATTTGGTCAGCGGCGCGGGGATACCGCCGACGGCCCGCACCACGTTGGTGACCGCTTTGCCGCCGGTGATCCGGGCGACCGCGCGCACCTGCGGCATGCCGAGCATCTTGTCGTAATCGAGCGGCGGGCCGAATCCGGTGACCGAACGAATCGGCAGGTCGGCGTTGGCAGCGGTGGTGAGCAGGGCGAAGATGCCGCCGATGGACCAGCCGACGAGGTCGACGGGCGCGCCACCGCGATCGGCGCTGACCCGGCGGATCGCCTCGGGCAGGATGTCGGTGACCCAGTCCTCGAAACCCATCCGGCGGTCGGCGAAGCCGATCTCGCCGTAGTCGATGAGGTAGGTGGGGCGGCCGGTGGACACCAGGTGGCGAACCAGGCTCTGGTCGGGGCGCAGGTCGAAGCAGGTGGCGGGCGCCGCGAGCGGCGGAATCAGCAGCACCGCGGAATCGGTTGTGGCCGAGTCGTTTTCGGTGTCGTAGCGGCGCAACAAGCGGTGCGGTTCGTCCCACAGCACAGTCGAGGGCGCGGGGTCGGGCGCCTCGATGCCCGCGCCGAAGCTCAGCGCCCAGGCGTTGCGCGCGGCGGTGGTGACGGTGTCGGTGATGCTCACGACAAGAAATGTCTCACATCCCGGTACCGCCGGTTACAGTGACCTCTATTACATCCGCGACACGCGCGAAAACCGGAAACGGTGAATTGCGCTGCGTCGCATCGTGTATGCGGGCGTGACCGGCGACGATTTCGATTTCCACGCGACGCCTCGGCGACGTGAAATTCGGATTGCGCAGAATATCACGCTACAATCACTGTGGACAACGCTAGTTTCGTAGCCCCGGCACACTTCGCGGGCGCGTCACACCACGGCGCACAGCGCCACCCGGCAGCGTTGACCAGGAAAATGTGCGCGCACCGAATCCGTATCACCGATGTGCCGCGCCGATGACGCAGACGCGATCGGCGCTGGCCCGGCGAGTATCACAGGCGGATATGTGGTCGTCGCGGGCCGACCGGCCCGCCCCACCTCGTGCGTGCGAGATGCAATGACGAGGAAGGCACGAACCCTGAGCAAGATCACTGTCGAACAGGAACCCGGTGTGGCCGACACCCTGCTGACGGCCGAACTGGACGACACCCACACGCCGCCGAGTTTCGCCGAATTGGGGGTGCGCTCCGAAATTGTGCGCGCGCTCGGCGAGATCGGTATCGAACGCACCTTCGCGATTCAGGAACTCACCCTGCCGCTGGCACTGGCCGGCGAGGATCTCATCGGTCAGGCCCGCACCGGTATGGGTAAAACGTTCGGTTTCGGTGTGCCGCTGCTGCACCGCATCGCGACCGCCGACACCGGGACCACCCCGCTGGACGGCACGCCGCGCGCGCTGGTCATCGTGCCCACGCGCGAGCTGTGCATCCAGGTGACCAAGGACCTGGAGAACGCGAGCAAGTACCTGACCAACCACCAGGGCCCGCTGAAGGTCGCCGCCATCTACGGTGGCCGCCCCTACGACTCCCAGATCGCCGACCTGAACAAGGGCGTCGACGTGGTCGTCGGCACCCCGGGTCGACTCTTGGACCTGGCGAACCAGAACCATCTGATCCTCGGCAAGATCGGCGTGCTCGTCCTCGACGAGGCCGACGAGATGCTCGACCTGGGCTTCCTGCCCGATATCGAGCGCATCCTCACGATGGTGCCCGACAAGCGTCAGACGATGCTGTTCTCGGCGACCATGCCCGGGCCGATCATCACGCTCGCCCGCACCTTCCTGACCAAGCCGACGCACATCCGCGCCGAGCTGGCCAACGATTCCGCGGTGCACGACCGCACCAAGCAGTTCGTCTACCGCGCGCACGCGATGGACAAGGCCGAACTGGTCGCCCGCGTGCTGCAGGCCGAGTCCCGCGGCGCGACGATGATCTTCACCCGCACCAAGCGCACCGCGCAGAAGGTGGCCGACGATCTGGCCGAGCGCGGTTTCGCCGTCGGCGCCGTGCACGGCGACCTGAACCAGGTGGCGCGGGAGAAGGCGCTCAACAAGTTCCGCAACGGCACCATCGACGTGCTGGTCGCCACCGATGTCGCCGCGCGCGGTATCGACATCGACGACGTCACCCACGTCATCAACTACCAGTGCCCCGAGGACGAGAAGACCTACGTCCACCGCATCGGGCGCACCGGTCGCGCGGGCCGCACCGGTGTGGCGATCACTCTGATCGACTGGGACGAGCTGCACCGCTGGGAGTCGATCAACAAGGCGCTGGGCCTGAACATGGCCGATCCCGCCGAGACGTACTCGCGTTCGCCGCACCTGTATTCCGACCTCGGCATCCCCGAGGGCGTCACCGGTGTGGTGCGCAAGCCGAAGCCGGAGCGCGACGAGGACGCGGTCGTCGTGGAGCGCACCGAGCGCCCCAAGACCACGCGCAGCCGCCGCCGCACCCGTGGCGGCAAGGCCGAGTCCGCCGAGACGACCGCTTCGGAGACCACCACCGAGGAATCGTCGGACGCGAGCGACACCGCCGAAGGCGACAAGCCCGCCCGCCGCCGCCGTCGCCGCCGCAAGCCGGCCGATGGCACCGACGCGACCACCGAGTCGGCCACTGATTCGGCGCCCACCGAGTCGACACCGACCGAATCGGCTGCCACCGAGTCGGCTCCGGCCGATTCGACCCCCGCCGAGGCGACCGATTCCGACGCCGAGCCCAAGCCCGCTCGCCGCCGCCGTCGCCGCAAGCCCGCGGACACCACCGCCGATACTCAGGTAACCGTCGACGCCTGACCGCACCCAGCACCACCCGAAACGGCCCGTCATCACCAGATGGCGGGCCGTTCGCGTACTCACCCGGGCAAAGTGCCCACTACCTCGCCTTGCCGCAGGCAAAGGTCTCACGATTCCGTCCCGGAGCAGCAGGCGAGCACATGGGTAACTCACCGGGGACGGGCTAGGGTGACCCGCTACCTCGTCTGGCCGCCGACGCAACCCTCACCGCACCTCAGTCCGGCCAGAATTCCCGGAGAGGCGGCCCTGCTAGGGTCGCTGGCGTGGTTGTTCCGGAGCGGCGTACCCGTGCCGATGTCATCGCCGCCGTAACGATCGCCGTTGTCTGCCTGGTCGCGGCGGCTGTCGTGTGGGCGCGTGCGGACGCCACCGGCACCAATTCCGTCACCGCCGACTCCCCCGCGCCGACCGTGGTCGCCGCGACCCAGTTGCCCGGCACGCTGCGCGAGCGGTGGCACGCGGCGGACTCGGCGAGTTCGCGGGCGCTCGTCGCCGGGAATGTGGTTGTCACCGGTGACGAAGGCACGGTGAGCGGGCGCGATCCGCTGACCGGTGAGCAGCGGTGGTGGTACCGGCGGGACATGCCGCTGTGCGGGGTGGAGGCGCAGTGGGGTTCGGTGATCGCGACCTACCGCGATCAGCGTGGTTGCAGCCAGACCACCATGCTCGACGCGGACACCGGTGCCCGCAGCATCGCCCGCAGTAGTTACATGGACGACGCGATCCGGCTTTCCGGCGACGGCACCTATCTGCTCGCCCTCGGTGCCGACCGGCTGGAGATGTGGCGTTCGGATCTGGTGCGCACGCTCGAGTACGGCTACGTGGACGCGCCGGTGAACCCGAATACCCAGCCGCGCAACGGATGCGAGCTCCGGTCTGCGGCGTCGAGTTCGTCGCGGCTGGCGGTGATCGAACGGTGTCCGGACGATCCGGGCGCCCGGCTGACGGTGCTCGCCCCGTCGCCGAAGGAAGCCACCGCACCCGAGGAGCACGGCTCGCGCCTGCTCACCGCACCGGGTGCCGACTCCGCCGAGGTGCGGGTGATCGCGGTGTCGGATGCCAAGATCGCCGTCTACTATCCGCCGGCCCCGGCCACCGCGACGGGTCTCGCGCAACCGGCCCGCATCGCTGTGCACGACGGCACCGGCAACGAGGTGTCCTCCGCCGCGCTGGCCGAACCGTGGACCGACCGCACCACCGTGACCCGGCTCGGCTCGGCGATCTACGTGTTCACCGGCAAGACCTTGATCGCCTTGAGCGCCGCCACATTACAGCCCACCTGGACGGTGCGCGACGCGCTCGGTACCCCGGCGTCGATGGCGGGCAGACTGCTGGTCCCCGTCGCCGACGGCATGCTCGCGGTGGATTTCGCCACCGGGACGACCGTTGCGCGGATCGCGGTGCAGCGCAGCGATTACCGCGGCGACCCGATCAGCACGGCGGTGCTCGGCGACACCGTCTTCGAACGACGCGGTGGCAGGCTCTACGCACTCGGCTGAGCCCGCCGGGCTGTCATGATGGAGCCATGTCCGCATCCGACGCCCGTTTGGTCCTGCTCCGCCACGGCGAAACCACGTGGTCCGCGCAACGGAAGCACACCAGCCGCACCGATCTGCCGTTGACCGAACTCGGCGAGGCGCAGGCCCGCGCGGCCGGGTTGGTCGTGAAGTCCCTCGACCTGCGTGATCCGCTCGTCTTCACCAGCCCGCGCCTGCGTGCGCGCCAGACCGCCGAACTGGCCGGGCTCGCCGAGATCCATGTCGACGACGAACTGGTCGAATGGGATTACGGCGACTACGAGGGCGTCACCACCGCCGAGATCCGCGAGACCGTCCCCGGCTGGACCGTGTGGACCCACCCGGTGCCCGGCGGCGAGACGGCCGAGCAGGTGGGCGCCCGCGCCGATCACGTCCTCGACCGGGCCGAGCCTGCCCTGGCCGACCGCGATGTGGTGCTGGTGGGGCACGGGCACTTCTCCCGCGTGTTGATCGCCCGCTGGGGCGAGTTCGCGGTGCGCGAGGGGCGGCGGTTCGCGATGTCGACCGGCGCGGTGAGCGTTCTCGGTTACGACCATGGGGCGCATACGATCTGGGCCCACAACCTGACTCATCGCACCGAAGGAGACCTCCGTTGACCGTGCGCCGCGCCCTCGCGACAGATGTGCCCGCGATGGTCGGGCTCGTGCACGATCTCGCCGAGTACGAGAAGGCTCCCCAGGCGTGCACACTCACCGAGGCGCAGTTGAGCGCGGCCCTGTTCGGGCCGTCGCCCGCCGTGTTCGCCCACGTCGCCGAGCACGAGGGCGAGGTGGTCGGGTGCGCGATCTGGTTCCTGAACTACTCCACCTGGGACGGCGTGCACGGCATCTACCTCGAGGACCTCTACGTGCGCCCCGAAGCGCGCGGCACGGGGCTCGGGCGCGCCCTGGTCACCGCCCTGGCCGCCGAGGCGGTCACGCACGGCTACAGCCGGGTGTCGTGGTCGGTGCTCACCTGGAACACGCCGTCGATCGAGTTCTACCGATCCCTCGGCGCCACAGCGCAAGACGAATGGATCGGGTATCGGCTCGCGGGAAAGGAACTGTCCGCGCTCGCCGCGTCGGCGCGGTGATATCGGATGCGCATAGCTCTACCGCACGATTGGCCCGCCACACCCGAGGACGCCGTCGCACTGCAAGATCGGCTACGCCCGCTGGTTCGCGCCGAAAACCCTGCGCCACCGCAATTCTCGACAGTGGCCGGAATCGATTCCGCCTACGCCGCGGACGGCACCGTTGCCACGGCGGCGGTAATTCTCGACGCGCACACCTTGGAAACCGTGGAAACGGCGGTGGCATACGGTGTTTCGACATTTCCCTACGTGCCGGGCCTGCTCGCTTTCCGGGAACTTCCCGCCACCGTCGCCGCCCTCGAAAAACTCACGCGCACACCGGATCTGCTCGTGTGTGACGCGCAGGGCCGGGCGCATCCGCGCCGATTCGGCCTCGCCTGTCATGTCGGATTGCTGACGGGCATTCCGACGATCGGTGTCGCCAAATCGGTGTGGGGCGAATACGGCGAACCCGGGCCGCGACGCGGTGACAGCAGTGCGGTGACGATCGACGGCGAGATCGTCGGCCGCGCACTGCGCACCAGGGACGGTGTGAAACCACTGTTCGTCTCGATAGGTCATCTCGTCGACCTCGACACCGCCTGCGCCCAGGTGCTCGCGCTCACGAAGAATTACCGGCAACCGGAGACGACTCGCGCCGCTGACCACCTGTGCCGCCAGGCGCTGCGCGCGAAGACCGGCTAACGCTCCTCGGGCAGCTCGCCGTAGTCCTGCGCCATCCACCGGCTCGACGCGGGTGCGAACAGGGCGGCCAGGCCGCCGAGCGCGACGACGGCGAGCAGGGTGCCGTACACCGGCTGATGCGAGTCGGTCAGCAACGACCAGGCGACCGGCAGCAACAGGATCTGCGCGATGACCGCGATGGCCCGGCCCCAGCGCTTGCCGCGCAGCAGCGCGATCCCGGCCGCGAGCACGCCGCCGAACAGCGCGATGAACCACATGGCCGTGCCGACCCCGCTGGCCACCGACTGATCGTGGCCGGTCAGCGCCCGCACGATCAGCACGACCGCCGTGCCGACACCGGCCAGCCCCTCGAGGGTGACGATCGCACCGGCCACCCGCACCGTCGTCGGAATGCCCGAGTCGGCCCGTCCGCCGTGGTCGTGCTCGTCACCCTTGGTCATGTCGCGCTCCGTCACGGCGCCCAGCGTACGACCCCGGCCCCGCACCCCCGACCCCTAGGGAGGGGCGTTCGCGGCCCGGCCCGCCGGTCAGGTGCCGCGGCGTAGGCGACGAAGGAGCAAGCCGCGGTGCCTGACCGGCGGGCCCTCCAGGGCCGCGAACCCGCCGTGCCGCAGGCGCGGCAAGATGGATACAGTGCGGACGCTGCTCATCGTTAATCCCAATGCCACTTCGACCACGCCGGCGACCAGGGACCTGCTCGCGCATGCCCTGGAGAGCCGGACGCAGCTGACCGTTGCGCACACCCAGCATCGCGGTCACGCGGCCGAACTGGCGCAGTGGGCATCGACCCAGGAGATGGACCTGATCGTCGTGCACGGCGGCGATGGGACGGTCAACGAGACCATCAACGGGTTCCTACCGCTGCCCCAGGTGGAAGACGATCAGGTGTGGCGGCCCCGTCTCGGGGTGATCCCCGGCGGCTCGGCCAATGTGTTCGCCCGCGCCCTCGGCATCTCCCCCGATCCGGTGACAGCTACCAACCAGCTCATCGATCTGCTCGGCCGCGACGCGGACCGCCGGATCGGGCTCGGTCTGGCCGATGACCGGTGGTTCACATTCAGCGCCGGAGTCGGTCTCGACGCGGATGTGTGCGAGGCGATCGACGCGGCCCGCGCGAAAGGTCGCAAGGCCACTCCGGCGCGCTATCTGCGGACGACGGTTCGGCAGTTCTTCCGCGCGCGCAGGCATGAACCGAGCGTCACCGTTACCGTTCCGGGACACGATCCGGTGGAGTCGGTGTATTACGCCTTCGTCACGAATTCGAGCCCGTGGACCTATCTGGAGGATCGTCCGGTTCGTACGAATCCCGGTACGACCTTCGAAACGGGCCTCGGGGTGTTCGCGATGGGGTCGATGAGTGTGACGCGCACCCTGTTGCTCGCCCGGCAGTTGCTGAGCGATAATGGAAACCCTAAGGCGGACGCACTGTTTCGGATCGACGATGTCGATTCGGTTCGCATCGATTCTCCCGGCGAGATCGGCCTGCAAATCGATGGCGACTTCATCGGAAAACGCAAGATGGTGCATTTCACATCGGTGCCGAGCGCGCTCGATGTGGTAGCCCCGAAGCCCGTCTGAGCAAGGAACTCTCGAAAAAATCTCCGGGTTGCGCTGCGAAAACCCGGAGACGCGAGTACAAAGGACCGGGCAGGTGCCCCATGTGGGCAGCCTAGAGCGTGATCTCCCCCACGGTGCGCCGCAGACCTATTGACATCTACGGTGATCGTGAAAGCATTCACAAGCAACCGTGCGGAAACATTCGAGTCGCACAAGTGAACGATCCACTAACCAGAGGTGCCCTTTGTGGCGCCCGCGCAAAGGAGCAGAGGAATGGACTGGCGCCACAAGGCCATCTGTCGCGATGAGGACCCCGAGCTGTTCTTCCCGGTGGGTAACAGCGGTCCTGCGCTCGCGCAGATTGCCGATGCCAAGCTGGTCTGCGCCCGCTGCCCCGTCACCGCCGATTGCCTGTCGTGGGCCCTGAAGTCGGGCCAGGACGCCGGCGTGTGGGGTGGAATGAGCGAAGACGAGCGTCGCGCGCTCAAGCGGCGCAACGCGCGCACCCGTACGCGTACCTCCGTCTAGGTAGACAAGACGGGCGTTACCGGGCCAGCAGCCCCGGTCCGGTAACGCATGTGAGAACCCGGCACCCCTGGGTGCCGGGTTTATTGTTGCCCTACAACAGTTTTCGACGCTCTACCGTGCGGAACGGCGACCGAGCGGGACCCGCAGCACCGCATCGGTACCGACATCGGCACCGGGGTGCAACCCGATGGAACCGCCCAGTTCCGAGGTCACGAGAGTCCGCACGATCTGCAGCCCGAGACGGTCGGAACCCTCCAGGCTGAAGCCGGTGGGCAGGCCACGACCGTCGTCGCTGATGATCACGTCGAGCCAGCGCGCCGAACGCTCCGAACGAATCGTCACGGTACCGTTCTGCCCCGCGTCGAAGGCGTGCTCGATGGCGTTCTGCACCAGTTCGGTCAGCACCATCACCAGCGGGGTCGCCCGCTCGGCCGAGAACACCCCGAGCGAACCCGCGCGGCGCACCTTGATGCGTGCGGTGTGCACCGTGGCCACGTCGGCCATGATCGGCAACAGCCGGTCGACGACCTCGTCGAGGTCGACTTCCTCGTCCACCGACATCGACAGCATCTCGTGCACCGACGCGATCGAGGTGACCCGGCGCACCGATTCCGTCAGTGCCACTTGGGCTTCCGGGTTCTCGGTGCGACGCGCCTGCAACCGCAGCAGCGCCGCGACGGTCTGCAGATTGTTCTTCACCCGGTGGTGGATCTCGCGGATGGTCGCGTCCTTGCTGAGCAGGGCGCGGTCGCGTCGCTTCACCTCGGTGACATCGCGCACCAGCACCGCGGGCCCGGCCAGCTGCCCACCCGGCCGCATCACCAGGGTGCGCAGCAACACCGTGGCACCCCGCGCCTCGACCTCCATCCGGCGACCCGTGCGGCCCGCGAGCGCGGCCTGGATATCGGCGACCACCTCTTGCGCGTCGAAGGGGTCGGTGATGAGTGAGCGCGTCGTCACCGCCAGATCCTGGCCTACCAAGTCGGCTTGCAAACCCATCCGGTGATAGGCCGACAGCGCGTTCGGGCTGGCGTAGACCACCTGGCCCTGGGTATCGAGCCGGATGAAGCCGTCACCCGCGCGCGGGCTGGAATGGGTGGCCGCCCGGTCCTCGGGGGTGGGGAAGCTGCCGTCGGCGATCATCTGGCACAGGTCGTCGGCGGCCGACACATAGGCCGTCTCCAGGGTGGAACGCACCCGGGAGCGCTGCAGATCGCCGTCGCGGCTCAGCACGGCGATCACGTCCTCCCCGCAGCGCACCGGAATCGCCTCGCGCACCGCGTGCACCGGGCTCGCGTCCGCGGCGCCGCTCACCCGCACCTCGGTGTCGGTGCGTACGGCGGCCCCGGCGAGCAGCGCGTCGAACACCTGCGGGAAGTCGGTCCGCGAGGCGGTGGTGCCCACCTTGTCGTCGAGGTGCACCGTCGGCGCCGTGGTCGGCCGGATCTGGGCCACGCACACCACGTCGGCGCCGTCGGCGACCGGGCCGGCACCCACCCACAGCAGCAGATCCGAGAACGACAGATCGGCGAGCAACTGCCAATCGCCGACCACTCGTTGCAGATGGTCCACGGCGGTGCCGGGTAGGTCGGTGTGTTCGGCCAGGAGCTCGCTCAGTGTTGCCACGCTGGATCTACCGCTTCGTTTCTCGTGTGACTTACGCGATGGTGGCGATCAGGTCGCCTGCCTGTAGAACCTGGCCCGGGGTGACGTCGACGGAGGTGACCTCGCCGTCCACCTCGGTGAGCACCGGGATCTCCATCTTCATGGACTCGAGCAGCACAAGGGTCTGATCGACGTGCACGTGATCACCCACCGCCACCTCGACAGCGAGCACGGTGGAGACCATCTCCGCGCGCACTTCTTCCACCATGACACCCCGTTCGTAGTCGTGTCGGCCACCGCGCTCGCGGCCGTGGCCGTATCCGCCGAAGCTACAGCCAACCACACGTGAAACAATGGCTCTCGATCAGATTGTGCTCCGCGCTGCGGCGGGGAGGACCCAGAGAAGGGAGCTACCTATGGGTAAGCGCGGACGTAAGAAGCGCAGCCGTAAGGGCAACGCAGCCAACCACGGCAAGCGGCCCAACGCCTGAGCCAGGCTCGGGACACGAAAAAGGGGCACCCGTCGGGTGCCCCTTTTTTGCTGCCGTCAGCCTTCGGTCGACTCGACCCTGGTGACGGTGATGCAGCGGTGGATCTCCACCTTCAGCCGTTCCCGCAGACCCTCGGGCGCGTGCTCGCCACCGCATTTGCGGTTGAGCAGGCCCTTGATCTTCTCCTCGATGCCGTAGGCCTCGATGCAGGGGCTGCAGTGGTCCATGTGTTCCTGCAACCGCGCGCGCGTGGCCTCGTCGCATTCGCCGTCGAGCATGAGCCACACGTCCGCGAGTACGGCCGTGCAGTCGAGCTCCATATCGGGGTCGCTCACTTCGAAACCTCCTGGCGTTCCCCACGGTCGAATCCACGGTCGCGCGCCACCCCGGCGAGCAGACCCTTGAGTTGCTTGCGGCCGCGGTGCAGCCGCGACATCACGGTACCGATCGGGGTGCCCATGATGTCGGCGATTTCCTTGTACGGGAAGCCTTCGACGTCGGCGTAGTACACCGCCATCCGGAATTCCTCCGGCAACTCCTGCAGCGCGGCCTTGATCTCGTCGTCGGGCAGGGCGTCGAGAGCCTCCACCTCGGCCGAACGCAGACCGGTCGAGCTGTGCTCGGCGGTCGCGGCCAGCTGCCAGTCGGTGATCTCGTCGGTCGGGTACTGCGCGGGCTGGCGCTGCTTCTTGCGGTAGGAGTTGATGTAGGTGTTGGTCAGGATCCGGTACAGCCAGGCACGCAGATTGGTGCCCTCCTTGAAGGACTTGAACCCCTGGAACGCCTTGACGTACGTCTCCTGCACCAGGTCTTCGGCGTCGGCCGGATTCCTGGTCATCCGCAGGGCGGCGCCGTAGAGCTGGTCGAGCATCGGCAGCGCGTCGCGCTCGAACCGGGCCGCCAGCTCGGCTTCGTCGACTTGCGCGCCGGACGCCTCGGTAGGCACCACGTCATCGTCGCTCGTCACACCAATCCCTTCGATCGCCGTAGCCACCGAATCTACCGGCAGCACGGAGTCGATGGGCAATCGCACGTCCCCCGACGCGAGGGGACGCTCCTCGAGCAGCAGTGTCACTATCTCTCCTCACGTTGTCTCGGGGGGTGTCACTGCTGTGCAACAGGCACTCCCCCGGCTGTGTTCCCGATCGGCCGGTTTTAGGGTGTGCTCATGGCTGCCGCGTCGACGCCCGCGATCAAGGTGCTCACCGCTGCGAAAATCGCGCACGAGGTCCACTCCTACGCCCACGACCCGCGTGCGGACTCCTACGGCGCGGAAGCTGTCGACGCGCTCGGCGACGCACTGGGGGTGGTGGCAGCACAGGTCTTCAAGACCTTGGTGATCGAGCTCTCCACCGGCGCGCTCGCCGTGGCGGTGCTTCCGGTGCCCGCCAAGCTCTCGCTCAAAGCCGCCGCGGCCGCGCTCGGTGCGCCGAAGGCGAGCATGGCCGACAAGACCAAGGCCGAACGAACCACCGGATACGTTCTCGGCGGGGTCTCCCCGCTGGGGCAGCGCAAAAAGCTGGCAACCGTCGTCGACGCCTCGGCACTGGAGTGGGACCGGGTGCTGTGCAGCGCGGGTAAACGGGGCCTGGAGATCGAGCTCGCCCCCGCCGATCTGGTACGCGCGGCGGGCGCGGTGACGGCGCCGATCACGGCGTAGCAATCCGATCACAGTCTCGTTCCGAATCCACTACCGACGCATTCCGCGCCCGGTACGACCGATTCGACCCGAGGATGTGATGCGAAAAATGTCCACTCGCTCGACGATCGCCACCCTGTCCCTTGCCCTGATACTCGGCTTCGGCGCCGCGGAGGCCGCCGTGCCCGCCGCCGCGATTCCACCGGTGGCGCCGTCCGCACCGACCGAGCCCGGCGACTACCCGCTCAACGGCCAGGGCACCAGCCCGAAGAACGCGCCGGGAGCCGAGAACAACGAACAGGCCGAGAAGACCGAGAACCTCGGCGGCGGACTGGCCACCGAGATCATCGACCTGGTCACCGGCGCCATCAAGTGCGGCCTGAACATCGCCACCGATTCGGTGCCCTGCCCGCTCTGACGTTCGCGGCGGCCGGGCACGATCACAGCAGTGTGGTCTGCCCGGCCTCTTCGTCGGGAACCAGCAGTTCGGGACCGTTGTTGCGCACGTTGTTCACCAGTGTGGACACCGGTCGCGCGACGATATTCGCCACCTCGTCCGCCGCGGGCCCCCCGAGCAATTCGGCGGGTGCCGGGTGGTCCGGATCCAGCCAGGCGTCCCAGTGCTCACGCGGCATCGGTAAGGGCATGCGGTCGTGGATTCGGGCGAGCTCGCCCACGGCGTCGGTGGTGAGGATGGTGCACGACATCAGCGGTTGCGCGTCGGGCTTGCTCCGGTCGCGCCACACCGACCACAGGCCGGCCATGTAGATCCGCGAACCGTCGGCGTGGGACATGAAGAACGGCTTCTTGACCGCCTTGCCCTTGCCGGTCGGAGCGGGTTCGACGAGCCACTCGTACCAGCCGTCCATGGGGACGAGGCACCGCTTGGACTTGGCCGAGTCACGGAACGACGGTGCCGTGACGATCTTGTCGGCCCGGGCGTTGAACAGCGGTTTGCCCTTGGCCGGAACACCCGGCTCGGCGGCCTTGGTCCAGTGCGGGATCAGCCCCCAGCGCATCCGGCGGATCCGCAGGCGCGGATCGTCGTCGGGGTGGTCGTGCTCGTGGCGTTCGACCACGGTGAGCACCTGACTGGTCGGGGCCACGTTGTAGCTCACCGTCTCGTCGGGGTTGTCGAGGTCGGTTTCGTCGACCGCGTCGAGCTCGGCCGCCAAGCGACCGGGGTTGGTCGTAGTCGCATATCGTCCGCACATAGCAACCATGGTGGCACCGACGTCCGACAAGTTCGGCCGACGCGGCGACGCGAGTTCGCGCACCACCGGTGTGTTCGGTCCGCACATGAGGGAGGATGGGCAGGTGAGTTTCTGGCCAGCGCCCCACATCGAGGTCCCCGTCCACGCGACCGTCACCCTGCCCGGTTCGAAATCCATCACCAATCGCGCGCTCATCCTCGCCGCACTTGCCGATGGGCCGTCCATCCTCACCGGTGCCCTGCGCAGCCGCGACACCGACCTGATGATCGCCGCCCTGCGCGCCCTCGGCACCGAGATCGTCGGCGACGCCGAAACGCTCGAGGTCACCCCCGCGCCACTGCACAGTGCCGCCGTTGACTGCGGCCTCGCGGGCACCATCATGCGGTTCCTGCCGCCCGCCGCCGCCCTGGCCACCGGCGATGTCGCCTTCTTCGGCGACGAGCAGGCCAGGCACCGGCCGCTGTCGACCATCCTCGACGCGCTGCGCAGCCTCGGCCTCGACATCGAGGGCGACGCGCTGCCGTTCGTGGTGCACGGCACCGGGACGCTGCGCGGCGGTGAGGTCACCATCGACGCCTCCGGGTCCTCGCAGTTCGTGTCGGGCCTGTTGCTCTCGGCCGCCCGTTTCGAGCAGGGCATCACCGTCAACCACAGCGGTGGTGTGCTGCCCTCGATGCCGCACATCGAGATGACGGTGGAGATGCTGCGCCGCGCCGATGTCGCCGTCACCACCCCGAGCGACGTGCGCGGCGCGCAGACCTGGACGGTGGCGCCCGGCCCGATCCGCGCCGTCGACTGGGAGATCGAACCCGACCTGTCCAACGCGACGCCGTTCCTGGCGGCCGCCGCGGTCACCGGCGGCGAGGTGAGCGTGCCGATGTGGCCGCGCGGCACCACCCAGCCCGGTGACGTGATCCGCGAGATCCTGGTCCGCATGGGTGCCGAGGCCCGCGTCTTCGACGGGATCCTCACCGTGCGCGGGCCGGAACGGCTGGCGGGCATCGATATCGACCTGCACGACGTCGGCGAGCTCACCCCCACCGTCGCCGCGCTCGCCGCCCTGGCCGATTCGCCGTCGGTGCTGCGTGGCATCGCGCATCTGCGCGGGCACGAAACCGACCGTCTCGCAGCGCTTTGCGCCGAGATCAACCGGCTCGGCGGCAATGTCACCGAGACCGCCGACGGGCTCGAGATCGTGCCCGCCCCGCTGCACGGCGGGCAGTGGCATTCCTACGCCGATCACCGGATGGCCACCGCCGGTGCGATTCTCGGCCTGCGGGTGCCCGGTATCGAGATCGAGGACATCGGCACCACCGCCAAGACCCTGCCGACCTTCGTCGCGCTGTGGGAGCAGATGCTCGCGCCTGCGTTATCGGGTGAAGGAGTGGCGCGCTGAGTCGCCGAGGACGCAGCGCGGCCAGCTACGACGAATCCGATGTGCGGGTTCGTCCCGGCAAGGCCTCCTCCCGCCCGCGCACCAAGACCCGGCCGCAGCACAACGACGCCGAGGACGCCATGGTCGTCGCGGTCGACCGGGGCCGGTGGGGGTGTGTTCTCGACGGTGACCCCGACCGGCGCATAGTCGCCATGCGGGCCCGTGAGCTCGGCCGCACCCCGATCGTCGTCGGCGACCGGGTGGGCGTCGTCGGTGATCTCACCGGCAAGCCCGACAGTCTCGCCCGGATCGTCCGGGTCGCCGATCGGCGAACGGTGTTGCGGCGCACCGCCGACGACACCGATCCGTTCGAGCGGATCGTCGTCGCCAATGCCGAGCAGTTGTTCATCGTCGTCGCCCTGGCCGATCCGCCGCCGCGCACGGGTTTCGTGGAACGGACCATGGTCGCCGCGTATGCCGGTGGGCTGGAACCGATCCTGGTGCTCACCAAGCGTGATCTGGTCGCCGAGTCCGAATTCGCTTCGGCCTTCGAGGGTTTGGACCTGAAGATCCTGTACGCGGGGATCGACGACCCCATCGAACCGGTGGTGGAGATCTTGCGTGACCGGCTCACCGCGCTCATCGGGCATTCCGGGGTAGGCAAGTCGACGATGGTGAATCGCCTTGTACCCGATGCCTATCGGGCGGTCGGCGAGGTGTCGGGCGTGGGTAAGGGCAAGCACACCTCCACCCAGTCGGTGGCGCTGCCGCTGCCCGGTGGTGGCTGGGTGATCGACACACCGGGGGTGCGGTCGTTCGGTCTGGCCCACATCACGCCCGACGATGTGATCGCCTCGTTCACCGATCTCGCCGACGCCATCGAGGACTGTCCGCGCGGCTGCACCCATCTCGGGCCGCCCGCCGACCCCGAATGCGCCCTCGATCAGCTGCCCGGTGTCGAGCGACGGGTCGCCGCGATCCGCCAGTTGCTCACCGCGCTGATCTCCAATGAGGCGTGGTAGCACTCGATCAGCGCGCGAATGGGTCTCGGTCGGATTGCGAATTCGACTCGCGTTCGCTCGCGTTCACGACTGCGACACTCCGCGCCGGTACGGTCATGCCCATGAAGCCACCGGCGATCGGATATCTGCGCCGCGACATCTCGGGTGTCGCCCAGTCCTGGGACGAAACGCAGATCCGATCCCTAGCCGAACGCCTCGGTTACCGCTTCACCAAGACGGTGGCCTTCAGCGACCGCACCACCGATCCGCTCGGCCGCCTGCTCGACGTGGTCGCCGCGACCTCCGCCGCGGCCGTCGTCATGCCGAGCCTGGCCCACCTCGGTGACGACTTCCCCCACACCCTCCTCGCCGCCTGCGACATCGTCACCGTCGCCCCCGAGGTGACCCACACCCGCACCGCCCCGGCCTTACCCGCCTAGGAGACGAGGCGTCGCCGTCCGGCATCGGCGCCGTCGACGTGCCCGCCACGCGGGACTGGGAGCGTTCGCGGGTCAGATGAGCGGACGGTAGCGGCCGTCGGGGTCGGTGGTGAGTCTGCCTCGCCGGGTCGCGAGGGTGAGGGCGGCTTCGATGCGGTCTTCGGCGATGCCGGTGCGTTCGTGGGCGAACTGGGTGAGGGTGGACCAGACGAGGTCGTCGAAGGTGGGGCGGTTGTGCTGGGCCACATGGGTTATCGCGTTCGCGATCTCCTCGCCGCAGATCGTCTCGATGGGGCGGGTGGTGCCGGGTGGGGTGAATCGGAAGCCGCGCCAGGTGCCGGGGTCCACGTTGGACGGCCAGACGAAGACGCCGAGTGGGGTCGCGCGCACCAGTTCCTCAGGGACCTGACCGAGCACGCAGATCTGTTGTTTCTCGGAGGGTTTCGGCACGCCGAAGCGTTGGGCCACCAGCGTCACCAGGCGTCCGCGTTCGATCGGGCCCTCGATGGCGATGAGCTCGCGGACCGCGTCACGCACCCGGACGGGGATGGTCGCGGCACTGTCGCGGTCGAGGTCGACGGGCGAACCGAGCACGCTGGTCGGTGCGCTCGCGTAGGGAATTCCGGTGGGCAGCCAGTGGTGGATGCTCCGGGTGCTCGTCACCCACTCGGGCGTCTGTGCGACGGTCGCCGCGATCGGCGCGGACGGCGGAGTGTAGGCCGCGTACGGGAGGGGTTTGGGCGGCGTGACCGGAGGTTCGGGCCCAACGGGTGGCTGTCCGTCGGGTGCGTGGCCTGCCGGTGGCGACCCGAAATAGGCGGGACCCGAGGCAACCGGGCCGACGTGCGGGTGGCCGGGGCCTACCTGCGCGGAACCCGAGCCGCCCGCATGCGGGATGCCTGCAGGCGGGGCGTGCCAGGTTTGCCCAGGGTAGCCGCGCCTTTTATGGCGGTCGCCGATGACCAGCTGCCAGATCGACACTCCCGCGAGCGCGCACCCCGAGCCGAAGAACACCACGGCCAGGGTGATCTCGAACGGACTTCCGTTGCCGATTCCGGTGAAGTACCCGACGCTGCCGAGCAGCACCCCGAATGCCCCGGCCAGCAGCCCGACGACCCACCCGATTCTGCCGACCCACTGCACGGCACGATCTCCACTTCCGACGGCCGACACCGTCCCCTGTCAGCGATGCGAGCAGCTTACTCCGCCGGGAATGCCCCGGACGCACCTCAGCAGCGGAGTTCGGCCGCCAGCGCTTCGATCTTTCGGCGCATCGGGTCGTCGGGTGGCCGTAGCACCGCGAGGTCGTCCCGGAACCGGGCGACGAACCTGGCAGCCCGGGCGTGGTCGCCCGCGGCGGGCAGGTGCTCGGCGAGCGCGAGCCGGACCAGCAGCGCGTCGTCACCGAATTCGTTGTCTGCCGACCGTATTTCACCGAGCATCCGGTACAGCTCGTCGACCGCGGCCGCGGCGGTGAGCTCGCCGAGCGCGGCGCGGCAACCGATCGCGGCCACCCGCGCCCGCCTGCCCCTGGTGCCGGTGGGCTCCTCGATCGCTTCGACCCGCTGCCACTGCGCCAGCGCCCGGCGTTGTTCACCGGAGTGCTCGAGCGCGGTGGCGATATCGCGGTGCAGGTCGCCCAGCTGCGGACTGTCGGGCCCGAAGCGTTGTTCGGCCTGGTCG
The DNA here is from genome assembly GCF_051843015.1 of Nocardia sp. JW2. Taxonomy (NCBI): domain Bacteria; kingdom Bacillati; phylum Actinomycetota; class Actinomycetes; order Mycobacteriales; family Nocardiaceae; genus Nocardia; species Nocardia sp. JW2. The sequence continues at coordinate 179,496 of NZ_JBPXLK010000007.1, read as the reverse complement.
ACGACGCCGAGCAGCACGTCGGCCGCCTGCGCGGCCCGGCCGAGCGCGAACAGTTCGCGATACCGCGCGGCGGCCTCGGACAGACCGGCGACGGCGGGCAGCTCAGGGGAAGGCTTGGGCGGCAGCGGTTCCACCACGGTGGCGGCGGGCGGATTGGGCCGGCGGAAGAGCCGCGTAGGGTCGGAATGGGTCCGCGAGGCGGGGTCCTCCGGTGCGCCCGGCGCGGGCAGGAACGGCAGCAGCCGCTCGTAGACGAGTTGCGCGCTCGACGGTCGCTGCGCCGGATCCTTGGCCAGCAGCTCGAGGACGAGCTGTTCGATCGGGGCCGGCACGTCCCGGCGCAGCGCGCGCAGCGGTGTCGGCGGGTCGGACAGGTGCCGGTTGTGGGTGTCGAACTCCGATCGAGCCTCGAAAACCCTTCGTCCACTGAACATCTCGTGCATCACGCAGCCGAGCGCGTACAGGTCGGCGCGTGGACCCGCCTCCTGCCCGTTCACCAGCTCGGGCGGCATGTAGGCGGCGGTACCGAGAACCGATCCGGTCCTGGTGATCCGCCCGGTGCTCCCGTCGAGCAGTGCCGCGATCCCGAAGTCGATCACCTTCACCGTGCCGTCGTGTGCGACAACGATATTGGCCGGTTTCAGGTCCCGGTGCACCACCGGCAGCACATGGGCATACGACAGCACCGTCGCGATCTGCGCGGCGATCGCGACGGCCCAGCCGACCGGCAGTTCACCGATCTCGGCCAGATAGTCCCGCAGCGTCACGCCGTCGATGTGCTCCATCACCAGGTACACGCTGTCGGCCTGCGCGTCGAGTACGGCGTCGAACACCTGGGGCACGCCGTGATGCCTGATCCGGGCCGTCACCCGTGCCTCACGGCGGAACCGGGCAACGAACTCGTCGACCAGATCGGCACGAGAGGCGAACTGGCGCACCGCGATCCGCTTCACGGCGACCGGCCGGTCGAGCACCGTGTCGTAGCCGGACAGCACCTCCCCCATCCCACCGGCACCGAGCACCCCGGTGATCTCGTACCGCCCGTCGACGATCTCGCCCACCACTACCCCCAGCTCGATACCGGTACCGGACGCCAGCACGATACTGCCCGGCACCGATCGGCACCGCCTCGACTACTCAACCGGGGCCGGTAGCGGTGTCGTCGGCGGCTCCTCGACTACTTCGCCGGTGGCTCGAGTGCGCCCGCCGTCAGGCCGGTGGCGATGTGGTCCGCGGCGGTGCGCGCGGCGTCGGCGGTGGTGCGGGCGCTCACCCGGAGTTGGTGCAGCCGGCGGAATGCCGCGCCGTAGCGTTCCTGTTCGGCGATCGGCAGCAGCGGGATGCGCAGGCGTGCGGGATCGAGGCGGATGGTGGTGGTGCCGAACATGGCGGCCGCGTTGTCGGGGCTGCCGATGAAGCCAGCGAAGAACCAGGGATCCACGCGGGCGGGATCGGTGCGGAAGACGAGCACGCCCGGCCCGGGGACAGCACCGATATCGGCGCCCTCGGCGACGCGGGCGCCCTGGGCGGCACCGTGGTCGTCGCGCAGCCGCGACACCAGGACATCGCCTTCTTCGATCGGCTCCGCCACCGGCGACCCGGGCGTCGTGATGCCCGACGGGTTGCGGCTGCCGAGCAGGTCGTGGCCCGTGAGCACCGGACGCGCGTCGTCGGCGGGGGCCGGGTCGGTGGTCGCGGTGACGATCCGCACCGCCTTACCGGCGATCAGGTTGCCGACCGCCACGTAACGCCAGTCGGTGCCGGGGGCCGAATCCCATTCGCGCACAGCCTCAGCCACCGCCCGCAGCTCGCCGAGGTGGTCACCGAGCGCACCGATCGCGGTGTGCGCTGCGGCGGAGGCGTTGCCCGGGTCGACCGCCGCACGCACCTGGCGGGCGGGCGTCAGATCCACATCGTCGTCGAGGACATCCATCACCCGAACCACGGCGGTGACATCGGGGACGGTCGCGGCCTGCGCGTCACCGGCGTCGAACGCACGCCAGGACTCGACCACCGTGGTCGCCAGGTGCTGCCAGTCCGGTTGGTCCCCGCGATTCGGCAGGCGGGTGGTGTCGGCGAACAGCAACGTGTCACCGGGACTACCGACACCGGGGCGGCGCAGCACCCACAGTTGCAGCCCCACCTGACGCGGCGTCGACGCGCCTGGCGGCAGCGCGATCACCGCGCGCAGGGCACCAGCCCGCAACAGTTCCATGCGGATCCGCCGACCCGAGGAGCGTGCCGCGACGGCGGGCGGCAGGAGAAGTACCGCGGTCGCGCCCGGGCGCAGGTGGGCGAGGGCGTGCTGTGCCCAGGCGAGTTCGGATTCGCCGCGCGGGGGCACCGAATACACCCAGCGCGGATCGAGCGCGAGTTCGTCGGCACCCCAATCACGTTGCGAATAGGGTGGATTCGAGATGACCGCATCGAATTCGGTCTCGGGGAAGGCGTCGGCGAGCAGGGCGTCACCGGCGCGGATGTCGGACTTCGCCTGCGGGACGAGGACGCCGAGCGCGGCCGCGGTGCGGCCGGCCTGCACCGGGAGGATGTCCTGCCCGTTCAGCTGCGTCGCGCCGATACGCGCGGCTTCGAGCAGGAGGGTGCCACCACCGCAGGCGGGATCGAGGACCGAACTCGGGGTGGGTGAGGTCGCGGCGGCGAGCAGGTCGGCCATGAGGGCCGCCACGGGCTGGTCGGTCGGGTAGACGCCGGTACTCGGCCCGTCGAGGCCACGTTCGGACAGCACCGCGAGCGTCTGGATGACGCCGACTTCGTCGATCGCCTCGCGGATGGCCTTGCGCACCTGATCGGCGGCCTTCGCACGCTTGTCGGCGACGAATGCCATGAGCGCGACGACCTCGTCGGGGGCGACCTCGGAGCGCAAGAGGGTGCGCAGCCGCTGCACCGGGGAATCGGCGGCGGTGACGCCATGGCCGCGCAACCACTGCTGCACCTCGGCGAGGTCGAACAGCGGCCGTTTCTCCGAGCCTCCCGGTACGGGCGCGGGGAAGTCGGCGTGGCGGCGCCGCCAATTGCTGACGGTCGCACGAGTGACGCCTGCCAACCGCGAGATCTCGGCGGCGGCCACGGTGGGCGTCGAGTCTGGCATGGGTCTCCTCTCGGCCCCCGGCCCTACCGGCCAGGTAGTCAAGGTCAAACCTTACATGGACTGGTTACTTATCCGTTCAGTCGTACACATTCCAGATACGTCAATCTTGAAAACATTGTTGTTCTGTTGCCAATGGCGCCTGTTCGGTGTAGCGTCCTTCTCAACGGAGCGGCAACCGGCCTGGAACCGCTTCCGAGGCGCAAATCCCTTGCGCGGCAACACATTCATGCTGCGGCATCCAGCCGGGCAACCCCCTCCCCATGACGCCGGACAGTCCGTCCCGGCGCGATCACACCTGACCTTTTCCAGACGAGGAGCCAGCCATGTCCCATCCCCAGCACACCAATCCCGGTGCCCCGCAGCAGCCCTACTACCCGCAGCCGCCGAAGAAGCGCAAGGTCTGGCCGTGGGTGCTCGGCGGCTTCCTGCTCGCGGTTCTCGCCCTCTTCGGCGGCTGCGCGGCCCTCATCGGCGGGGCCGCCAACGAGGTGGCCAAGAGCGAGCAGGCACGGTCGGTGGCCGCACCCGCGGGAACCGAGGTCCGCGACGGGAAGTTCGCGTTCACGGTGACGCGGGTCGACCCGCCGGTCCGCACGGTCGGCGACAACCCGTACCTGCAGAAGACCGCGCAGGGCGAATTCGTGCTCGTGCACGTCGAGGTGACCAATGTCGGCGATGTCGCCCAGCAGTACTTCGGGGCGAATCAGAAACTGATCGACGCTCAGGGTCGCGAGTTCGCCAACGACACCTCCGCGGAGATCAATGTCAACGACGAGCTCGTCGCCGAGATCAATCCGGGCAACAAGATCTCGATGGTCCTGGCGTTCGACGTGCCGACCGGCACCGACCCGGCGGCGGTCGAATTCCACGACTCGGCCTTTTCCAACGGTGCGCGGGTAGCGCTGAAGTAAGCGATCACCCGCCCTCGGTGCCCGGCGGTATCCGCCGGGCACCGAGCCGTGCGCGTACGGGAAAATGCGGGGTATGACCACTGACGACGGGCGACCCGGACCACCGATTATGAGCCCGAGCATCCTGGTGATCACCCTGTGCCGGCGGGTGGAGGCGGCACTGGGAGCGGGGCTGGCGCCGTTGGATCTGACGGTGGCGCGGCTGGGGCTGCTCGGGCATATCAACGGTGTGCCGGGGGCCTCGTTCAGCGAGCTGGCCCGGATGTCGGGGACCAGCGTGCAGAGCGTGCACACCTCGGTGAAGACGCTGGTCGGGGCGGGGTTGGTGCGGGACCGGACCGCGCGGGCGGGGTCGGCGTCGACCATCGAACTCACCGAAGACGGGGTCCGCTTGCTTGCGGCGGCACGAGAAGTGGTGTCGCAGGTCGATATTCAGCTCTTCGGCCCCGAGGCCGATCCGATCCAGCGACAGGTGGGGGCGGCGATTCTCGAGGCGTTCTCGGGTGCCTCGCCCTAGCACTTTCAACAACCATGAAGGTTGCGCTACGCTTCAAGCATGTTGAAGGCTGGAGGTCGGTAGTGGAACATTTCTTGCTGTCGGTGCATGTGCTCGCGGGCATCGTTTTCGTCGGTGGCTCGGCGGTCGCCACCAGTCTTTTCCCCCGCTACGCGCCGATCGCCGCGCCCGAACCCGATTCGGTGCGCAGCCGGTCGGTGGCCGTCGCGATGCACCGCATCACCGGCAACTACGCGAAACTGGCGATCATCGTGCCGGTGGTCGGGATCATCCTGGCCACCATCCAGGGCCGGATGAACGAAATCTGGATCACCTCGGCCATGATCACCACGGCCATCGCGGGCGGCCTGCTCGCGGTGCAGATCCATCCGATGCAACGGCAGGCACTCGACGAGCCCGACGACGGCAAACGCCTGCGGATGCTGTCGATGCTGGCGGGGATCTACAACCTGCTGTGGACGGCCGTCGTCGTGCTCATGATCGTGCGCCCGGGCGGCTGAGCACGTCGAGGAAGACGGCGACGAGGTCGCGGGTCGAGGCGGGGTTCTGGCCCGTGTGCAGGCAGCGATCCGATTCCACATGGGGCGCGAAGGGTTCGGCGCAGCGGTAGTCGACACCGAGTTCGGTGAGCCGGTCCTGCAGGAGCCAACGCGCCCGATCGGCCAGCCCGTTGAGGTCTTCCTCGGCATTGCTGAAGGCGGTCACGCGGTAGCCCGCGAAGTCGTCGCCGGTGGCGAGCAGGGCTGCGGGGCCGTGGCTGATCAGCGCCGTCGGCTTGTCCGCGCGGAGGGCGTCGACGAGCAGCGCGGCGGAATCGGCGTTGCCTGCGAGGTCCTCCATCGGCCCGTAACCGCCGGGGTAGTAGAGGGCGTCGACGTCGGCGGCGGAGATCTCGCCGAGTGCGACGGGATTTTCGAGAACCGTCGCGCCCTTGATCGTTTCGGCCACTTCCTGCGCTTTGTCGTTGCCGCCGTTGGCATTCGGCGCGAGGCTGCCGAGGTCGACGGGCGGCACCACCCCGCCGGGCGTCGCCACAAGCACCTCGTGTCCCACCTCGCGGAAGGCCAGGTAGGCGATGGTGAATTCGGCGGCCCAGTAGCCGGTGTAGTGCTTGGCGCCGGTGGTGAGACTCCAGCGGTCGGCACCGGTCATCACGAACAGGATCTTCGCCATCATCGCCTCCCGAACAGGGCCGATCGACGTCAGGTGTGTTTGGCGCCGATGGTGTGCAGAATCTCGTGGATGATCGGGTCGGCGAGCCGGTTGGTGACCGATCGGCCTTCCCGGCTCGATACGACGCACCCCTCGTGCCGCAGCACGCGCAGCGCCTGGGAGATCGCGTTCTCGGTGCGCCCGATCGCGGCCGCGAGCTCACCCACGCTGATGCCGGGGGTGCGGTGCAGGCAGAGCAGGATCTCCAGCCGGTTGGGGTCCGAGAGCAGGTCGAATCGCTGCGCCCACGCGCGGATCTCGACATCACCGATCGCGCGCCTGCCGAGCTCGACCGGCGACCCGTCCAGTGTGCGTGGCTCTCCCATAACGCCCTCAGCTTAGTCGCCGGGTTCGGCACCGGACTATCATCTGTCCATCTGTTCAGATAAACAGCTAGGAACATCATGATGCGAATTCGGACCGTCGCGGGGGCCGCGTTCGCGCTGGTACTCACCGCCTGCGGTGCGCCGACCGCCACGACCACCGATTCGCTTGTCCTCGCGGATGCCGCCGAACTGGGCGGATACAACCCGATCGCCGGTTACGGCGCGGCAGGCGAGGCGAAGATCTACGACGGTCTGCTCCGGCTCACCGGTGGTTCCGGGATGCCCGGTTTCGCACCCGCGCTGGCCACCGAGTTGCCGAGAGCCGAACCCGGTGCCGCCGTGTGGACGGTGCCGCTGCGCACGGGCGTGCGGTTCAGCGACGGAACCGCGTTCGACGCGGCCGATGTGGTGGCCACCTATCGCGCGATCCTCGACCCTGCCTCGGCTTCGGAGGTCCGTTCGTCGTTCTCGATGATCGAGCGGGTCGAGGCCGTCGATCCCGCCACCGTGCGATTCACGCTGCGGCACCCGTATGCCGCGTTCCCCACCAAGCTGCTCATCGGGATCGTGCCGTCGGAGGCAGTGGCCGAACCAGGGCCCGCCACCGAGTCGGCGCTCAACACGAAGCCGGTCGGCACGGGGCCCTACCGGCTGACGACCCTCGAACCGACCCGAGCCGTCTTCGCGGCGAACGAGAACTATTGGGGCGGTGCGCCTGTCGTGAAGCGGCTCACGGTGCTCCACGTCCCCGACGACAACACCCGCGCGCAGCGGATGGCGAGCGGCGAGCTGGACGGAACCTCGCTGCCGCCGCTGCTGGCCGCCACCTTCGCCGACCGCGCGCCGATGTCGGTGCACGCCAACACCTCTGCCGATTGGCGCGGTGTCTCCCTGCCCGCCGGTGATCCGGTGGCCGGTGATCCCGCGGTCCGGCTCGCGCTGAATTTCGCCGTGGATCGGCAGGCCATGATCGACAACATCCTCGGTGGGTACGGGCGGCCCGCTTACACCCCCGTTCCGGAGGTATACGGCGAATCCCACGACCCCACCGCGACTTTCGCCTTCGACCGGGCGCGTGCCGAGCAGATCCTCGACGCGGCGGGCTGGCCGCGCGGTGCGGACGGCGTGCGCGCGAAACAGGGTGTGCGGGCCCGGTTCACGGTGATGTACAACTCCACCGATACCTTGCGCCGTGACCTCGCCATGGCGTTCGCCTCCGACGCTCGCCGGGTCGGTGTGGAGGTGGATCTCGAAGCGTTGTCCTGGGATCGGATCGAACCCCGGATCGAACGGGCGGGCATTCTGCTCGGCGGCGGCAGCGAACCCTTCGACCCCGATACGCAGGCCTACAACACCCTGCACACCGTCGATCCGGGCGCGGGCAGCCCGTACGACAATGCGAGCCGCCGCTCCGATCCCGCGATCGATGCCCTGCTCGAAAAGGCCAGGCGCACCCTCGATCCGGCGGACCGGGCGGCCGCCTACCGTGCGGTGCAGACCCGCTACGCCGAGGACCCGAGCCACGTTTTCCTCGTCCATCTTGATCACACCTATGTGGTGAAGGATTCGGGTTGGACGATGTCGGGACCGGTGCTCGAGCCACACGCGCACGGCGTGACGTGGGGGCCGTGGTGGTCGCTGCAGACCTGGACGCGCGGCTCGTGAGGGGTCGTGGCATCGCGCGGATGACGCGGCGGCGGGTGCTGACGATGATTCCGGTGCTGGTCGCGGTGTCGGCGGCGCTGTTCGCCGCGGCCGCGGTCTCACCGTTCGACCCACTCGTCGGCTACCTCGGCGACCGCTACGTCACCACCGGCGCCGCCGATCGCGCGGTACTCGCCGGGCAGTTGGGGCTCGACGTGCCCTGGTACCGGCTCTACGCGCAGTGGGCCGCCGACCTGTGCACCGGCGACCTCGGGGTGTCGCGCAGCTTCGCTCAGCCGGTGGGTGAGCTTCTCGCCCAGCGCATTCCGTGGACGATGCTGCTGGTGGTGGTCGCCATGACGGTGGCGGTCGCGGTGTCGCTCGTGGCCGGGGTGGTCGCGGGGATGCGCCGCGGTGGCCTGCTCGACCGGGTGGTGAGTGCCGTCTGCGTCGCCCTGCAGGGGCTGCCGCCGTTCGTGGTGTCGCTGGCCGTGATCGGGGTGTTCGCGGTGGGGCTCGGGTGGTTGCCGCCTGCGGGGCTCACCGATGCGGGCGCCGCGGTCGATGCGGCGCAGGTCGCGCGCCACCTGGTGTTGCCCGCCGCCGCCCTGGCGGTCTCGCAGCTGCCGTGGTTGTTGCTCGCCGTGCGGGAAACGGTGGCCGCCAATCGCGGTGAGGACTTCGTGGTGGGCGCGGTGACGCGCGGCATCGACACCGCGACCATCACCCGCCGCCACATCCTGCCTTCCTCGCTGGCCCCGTTCGTCACGATCCTCGGTGCGCGACTGCCCGAAGTGGTGGTCGGTGCGGTGCTGGTGGAGGAGATCTTCTCCTGGCCGGGGGTGGCGGGCGCCTTCGTGCAATCGGCGAAGGACCTGGATATGGCGTTGCTGGCCATACTGACGGTCGCCACGACGGGTGCGGTGCTGCTCGGTTCGCTGCTCGCCGACATCGCGGTGGTACTGCTGGATCCCCGGGTGCGGGCCGATGGGTGAGCATGCTCGGCGACGACTGGTCGTCGCGGTCGCGGTGCTGGTCGCCGTGCTGATCTACGCGCTGGTCGTGCCGTGGCTCGGTGGCGTCGACGACCGGCTCACCGATTTCGCCCAGGCCCGGCAGGCGCCGTCGGCGCGGTGGTGGTTCGGTACCGATGCGGCGGGACGGTCGCTGTTCGTGCGGATCGCGGCGGCGCTGCGCACCTCGCTGGTGGTCGCGGTGTGCGCGGCGGCGGTGTCGACGGTGCTCGGTGTGCTGGTCGGTGCGGTATCGGCGCTGGCAGGCGGGCGGGCCGACCGGGTGCTGATGCGGTTCGCCGACACCGCCAATGCCCTGCCGCATCTGCTGCTCGGCATCGTGATCGTCGCGCTGTTCCGGGGCAATACCGTGGCGGTGGTGTTGTCCATCGGGCTCACGCATTGGGTTCAGGTGGCGCGGATCGTGCGGGCGGAGAGTCTGAGCCTGCGTGAACGCGACTATGTGGCTGCCGCAGTGCTGGCCGGTGCCGGGCGCACCCATCTGTTCACGCGGCACCTGTTGCCCGCGGTGACACCGCAAGCGTTGATCGCGGTGGTTCTGCTTCTGCCACATGCGATCTGGCATGAATCGACGCTGTCGTTCCTCGGGTTCGGGTTGCCGCCGCACGAACCGAGTCTCGGCACGCTACTGGAGGAGGCGCGGGGTTCGCTGTTACTCGGGGGCTGGTGGACATTGGTGTTCCCGGCGGGATTCCTGGTGGTGACGACCATTGCGGTCGCTGTGGCCGGGTCGTCGCTGCGGGGGATTCTGGTGCCGCCCAAGCCTTCCCGGATTCCGCGATGAACGGGGTCGGCGTAAGCCCCTGTGGGGGGCTGCGGATCAATGGGCTGACGGTGCGGATCCCCGTGCGACGTGGCGTCGTGCATGCGGTGAGCGAGGTATCGCTCGAGGTTGCGGCGGGCACGGTCACAGCGCTCGTCGGTGAATCCGGTTGCGGGAAGTCGATTGTCGCGAGTGCGGTGATGGGGGTATTGCCGCGGGCGGCGATGGTGAGTGGGTCTGTTCAACTCGATCTTCGTGGTCGGAGCGTGCACATCGTCGGTGACCGCGTCGGATCGCGCCCGCCGGCGAGCGCTGGAACCGATCCTGACGCTTCACAATCCGACAGCACTCAACCGATTCCGGGAACTGCGGAGCAACTCCGCACAGATAAGGGCAGGGGCAGCGCGCCCCGATGGTCGGCGCGTCGTCGCCAGGTCGAACCGTACCGTGGTCGTCATATCGCGCTGGTCCCCCAGTCCGCGAGCACACACTTCACACCGGTTCGCACTATCGGCTCGCAACTCGCGGAAACCGTTGCGGCGCTGGGAACCTCGCACACACCGGCAGACCTGCTGCGCCGAGCCGGGCTCGAACCCACAGCATTGGACCTCTATCCGCACCAACTGTCCGGCGGAATGGCGCAGCGGGCGGCGGTCGCGGCGGCGCTGGCCGGTGACCCGGCGGTGATCGTCGCCGACGAACCGACGGCCGGGCTGGACCGCGACCACACCGATCGGATCGGCGCCCTGCTGCGTGAGTGCGCCGACGCGGGTGCGGCCGTCCTGCTCATCACCCACGATCTGAGTCACCTGCTGCGGGCGGGGATCGCCGACACGGTGGCGATCATGTACGCCTCGCGGTTGATGGAGGTGGGGCCCGCGGCCGAGGTGTTCGCGGATCCGTGGCACGACTACACGCGCGATCTGCTCGCCGCGCTGCCGGAGAACGGTCTGCACCCACTCCCCCATCCACCACGGGAGCTGACGAATCTGTCCGACATCTGCCCCTACGCGGGTGGACCTACTGCGCTGGTTCCGCGGCGGCAACGCATGATTCGGAAAGGTGTCGACGGTGCTCATCGCTGATTCGATCACTGTCGGCTACGGCAGCCCCGTACTCCAGGACGTGACGCTGACGATCTCGCCCGGTGAGATCATCGGACTCGGCGGCGAATCCGGTTCGGGCAAAACAACTCTCGCCGCCGCCTTGGCGGGACTGCGCACGCCCGATACGGGGCGCGTCGCGGTCGACGGCGAACCACCCCGACGCGCACGCGGCACCACAGCCATGGTCTTCCAATCCCCGCGCGCCGCGACCAATCCCCACTTCACCGTGGCGCAGATCATCGCCGAGCCCGCCCGAATCCATCGCCGCCCCATCGATATCCCCGCCCTGGCTACCTCGGTCGGCCTAACCCCCGACCTCCTCGACCGCCGCCCCCACACCCTCAGCGAAGGCCAACTCCAACGCGCCTGCCTGGCCCGCGCCCTCGCCCAGAACCCGCGCTACCTACTCCTCGACGAACCCACCGCCATGCTCGACGCGGCGACAACCGCCGCCGTCATCCGCCTGGTCGTCCAGCACGCCACCACCCTCGGCGTCCTCCTCATCAGCCACGACCCCGCCCTCCTCGAGGTGGCATGCACCCGCGTGCACACCCTGCACAAGGGCACACTTTCTCCACAACTCCCTCAGGCGGGGCTCAGCGAACCGATTTAGCGTGGCCGAGTGACACGGCGACGACCGCGATTTGTTCTGGGCCACCGTGGGCGGGATGGGACTCACCGGAATCGTCACCGGTGCGCGAATCCGGTTGAAGCACACCGAAACCGCGTACTTCCTCGTCGACAACGACCGCACCCGCGATCTCGACGAGACCATGGAATTGCTCACGGGTGGGTCCGACGACGGCTACGACTATTCGATGGCGGTGCCCGACACCATTTCCACCGGGGCGAAGCTCGGCCGCGCGGGTTTCAGTCGTGGGTCGCTGGCCACGCTCGATCAGCTACCGCCGAAATTGCGCGCCAGGCCGCTGACTTTCGATGCGCCACAACTGTTCACGGTGCCCGATATCTTCCCCAACGGTATGGTCAACGCCGTCACCACGCGCATCGCCGGGGAGGCGGCGCACCGGATGTTTCCCCGCCGGGCACGCGGCCGGATCCAGAATCTGACGCAGTTCTATCACCCGCTCGACCTGCTCGGGGAATGGAATCGCGCCTACGGCAAACGGGGTTTCCTGCAATACCAGTTCTCGATGCCCTTCGGCGCCGAACAACACCTGGCCGATGCCGTCCGCGCCATCGCCGAATCTGGCAATCACTCGTTCCTCAATGTGTTCAAACGCATGGGCGCGAGCAATCCGGCACCGCTGTCCTGGCCCCACCCCGGCTACATGCTCAGCCTGGATTTCGCTTTCACCGACGGCCTCGGCCGGTTCTGCGCCGAACTCGACGAACGGGTCCTCGCCGCCGGCGGACGCCTCTACTTCGCCAAGGACTCCCGCACTACCCCGGGAATGATCGAAGCGATGTACCCCCGCCTCGACGAGTGGCGGCGCACCCGGAACCGAATCGACCCGGAGGGTGTTTTCGCCTCCGACCTCGCCCGCCGCCTGCGTCTCCTCGGCTGACTCAGGCGAGCCGGATGCGCAGGGATTCGTAGGTGGGGATGAAGACTTTGCGGCGGTAGCGGCGTTCGACGATTTCCCAGGGACGGCCTGCGGCAGTGAGGGATTCGAGCAGGGCGGTGAGTTCGGAGTGGACCAGTTGCGCGCCCAGGCACAGGTGGCGGCCGCCGCCGAACCAGAGCTGGCGGGTTTCGGGGTTGTAGTCGCGGTGGATGTCGAAATCGCCCGCGGCGTTGTTGATGGTCCAGGTGAGGATCTTGACGTGATCGCCGGCTTTCAGATCGCGGTCGGCGACGCGGACGTCGGCGGTGACGGAGCGGCCGACGAGGTAGGCGGGGCTCGTGACGCGCAGGGTTTCGCGGACCGCGTCGGGCAGGCGGTGGGGTGCGGCGAGCAGGGCGCGGTGCTGGTCGCTGTCGTGCATGATCGCGACCATCCTCGTCATGGCGCTGGCCAGGGTGTCGGTGCCCGCGACCGCCATGAGGATCGCCAGCCCGGCCGCGTGTTCGACGGCGAGGCCGAGCTCGCGGCAGCGGCCGAGGGTGGTGTCGGGGTCGGCGCGCTCGTAGGCGGCGGGAACATTCACGGCGAGCCGGGTGGCCAGTTCCCTGGCCCGCGCCACCGCGACCGGGTCGAGGGTGGTGGAGGTCATGGTGCCGAAACCCAGGTTGACCAGCTCCTCCACATGATGGAACAGGCGAAGGAACAGCGCGTCCTGGTCGTCGTCGGGATCCCCGCCGATGGCCGCGGCGATGTCCTCGGGTCGCATACCGACCAGGTCGGAGACGCTGCGGCCGACGAGGATCTGCGCGCGGGCGGCCATGTCGACGGTCTCGCCCGCTGCCAGTCGCTCCCGCAGATCGCGCAGATCGGGACCGATGACCCGCCGGACCAGCGCGTCGGTGTGGGTGAGGGTGAACAGGTCACGCACCCTGGTACGCAATTCGGTGTGCCCGGGGCCTTCGAACAGGTCCTGCACCCAGTCACCGATCACCTGCGACCACCAGTGCCCCGCCGCGCCCTCGGAGACGATGCTGAAGTGGGTGCTGTCGTTGTAGATCTGCCGGGCGATCACGGGATCGGCGACGAACCAGCCGAGTGCGGGCACTTTGCGCACCGGCCGCGCGACCCGTCCCAGCAGCAATAAGCCCGGTAACCAGGGCTGACCTGCGGCTAGTAGGGTGAGTTCACGGCGACGAGCAGTACTCCACACCCCGGCAGAATCTAGCTGACCAGGCCCGATTAGTGAAGGTCTGTGACTAGGATCGGCGGCACGCGCGGTGGCGGAGTCGGCCTTCGCGCGATAGCTGGAAGTGACACACATGGTGAGATCGACAATCGAAGCGATCGGCGCGTACCTGCCGTCCCGCGAGCTGACCACGACGGAACTGATGAGCAGGCTGGCCGTCGAGGCGCCGCTGGATCTGGAGAAGGTCAGCGGGGTCAGGGCCCGCCGGGTGCGCGGTGACGACGAGGACTCGTTCACCATCGCCCTCGCCGCGGCCCGCACCGCACTGGACAACTCGCGCTACGAGGCCGCCGACCTCGATGTGGTGATCTCGTGTTCGATCACCCGCACCCGTGGCACCGATTTCTGCCTGGAACCGTCGTTCGCGCTGATGCTGCGCAACAGCCTCGGCGCCACCCGCGCGATACATTTCGACGTCTCCAATGCCTGCGCGGGCATGCTGACCGGAGTACTGGTGCTGGACAGGATGATTCGGTCCGGCGCGGTGAAACGCGGCCTGGTGGTCTCCGGTGAGTGCATCACGCCGATCTCCGACACCGCGGTCCGCGAGATCTCCGAGAAGTACGACCCGCAATTCGCCTCGCTCACCGTCGGCGACGCGGGCGCGGCCGTGCTGCTCGAGGCCACCGACGGGCCCGGCCTGGACTATGTGGAACTCAATACCAGCGCCGCCTACGCCAAGTTGTGTCTCGGTATGCCGAGCGACCGCAGCGCGGGCGTGGCGCTCTACACCGACAACCGGGCGATGCACAACGAATCACGGTATCTGCTGTGGACCTCGCGTCAGCAGCGGTTCCTCACCGAACGCGACTCGAGTTTCGCCGCCGAGGGCTACGACTACCTGATCCACCACCAATTCAGCGGCCCGGCAGTGGAATTGATCGACAAGATCGCCGAGCGCGAGTTCGACTCGGTGATGCCACCCAAACTCGCCGTGCTCGACAAGTACGGAAACACCGCGTCGACTTCACATTTCGTCGTTCTGCACGACGCGCTGCGGGACGGCCGGATCGCACCGGGGTCGAAGGTATTGCTCGTGCCCGCCGCCTCCGGGGTGGTCGCGGGATTTTTGTCGGTGACACTGGGCGATCTTCGGGTATAGGACAGTATGGGAATTATCATTTCGGCGGCGATCACACGCACCGGCGGCGTCAGCTCGGTGGGTCAGGCGGCCGAGGCCGCCCGCGCCGCGCTCGACGCGGCGGGCTGTCCGCACGAGCAGGTCGACGCGCTCATCAATGTCGGGGTGTACCGCGACGCCAACCTGGTGGAACCAGCGGTGGCCGCGCTCATCCAGCAGGCCGCCGGTGTGGGCCTCGAGTACCGGCCCGGCGATGTGCCGTGCCTGTCGTTCGACCTCATGAACGGCGCCTGCGGGCCGGTGAACGCCATCGGCGTGGCCGCCTCGCTGCTGGCCGACCTACCCAACGGGCACGTGGTGATCGTCTCCGGTGACGCGCATCCGTCGATGAGCGCGGACGCGCACTTCCCGTTCCAGCCCGTGGGTGCGGCGTTCGTCCTCGAGAACCGGGCCGACGTGGCCGGTTTCGGTGACGTCCACGTGAGCGCCGGTGACAGCCTGCCCGATGCGCAGGGGTATGTGGCTCTCGCCGAGATGGGCGCCGAGGGACGCTCGGCGCTGACCGTCGAACTCGCCACCGGCACAGCCGAACTCGTCGAGCACGCGGTGATCGCCGCCCGCGACGCACTGACCACCGACGGTCTCGACGCGGCCGATACAGTACTGGTGTGCGGTAAGCCGACGCCGGAATTCGCCTCCGAACTGGCGCGCGAACTCGGCGTCGCGGCGGTGGTGACCGACGACTTCGCCGGTGATGCCCATACCTCCGCCCTCACCGGCGCCTATGTCGCCGCGCGAGCGGCGGGACACGACAATCGTGCGCTGCTGTTCGTCGCCGCCGACGGCGGGCCGACGGCGGCGGCGGTGACCTACCGAGGACAGGGAGTGCGGTGAGCAGTCGTCCGTTGCATGCGGTCTCTACGGAGGGCGATTTCTGGCAGGTGAGTGTGCCACAACCGGGCCGTCACCGGGCCGAACCCCCGCGTGCCCCGAGTCGCGAGGCGGTGCTCGCACTGCGGGCGATCCCGATTTTCGGGTGGTTGTTCCTGATCCTCGGTGTCATCCGCCCATTCCGCACCAAGCTGCTGCGGGTCGCGTTCTGGATCGATGTGGTGCTCAGTGTCGGCGTGCACGCCGCGCAGATCCCGGCCGCGCGGCGGGTGGCCGCCGAACGCGGTATCCCCGCAGGCCGGGCCGCGCTGATGACGATGCTGCTCGGCGCCACCTGGTGGAAGACCCTGGGCGAGCCATGACCGAACGGCGCCCGTGAGAAAGCCGCTGTGGGTGGTGATCCCCGCGTTCGACGAGGAACGCGGGATCGAGGCGACGCTGGAAGCTCTTGCCGCCCAACGCGACACCGATTTCACGGTGGTCGTCGTGGACAACAATTCCACCGATCGCACCGTCGAGGTGGTGCGTAAATTCGCCGCGGCGAACCCGATTCCGGTGATCGAGGTGATCGACGAGGCGCAGAAGGGCACCGGCGCGGCGGCCGACACCGGTATGCGGTACGCCATCGCACAGGGCGCGCAACTGCTGGCCCGCACCGACGCCGACTGCCTGCCCGCGCCGGACTGGACCCAGCGGATCCGCGCCGGCTTCGACTCCGGTCTGCGCCTGGTGAGCGGGCAGCTGATTCCCCGGACCGACGAGGGGGTTTCCTGGCGGGACCGCACGATCATCCGCGTCGCGCTCGAGGTGGCGTCGCTGTTCGGGAAGGTGCGCTCGGGTAATCGTGATCCGAGATATCTCGGACCGTACGTGATGACACCGGGGTGCAATATGGCCATCACCGCCGAACTCTATTCGGCCGCAGGCGGATTCCCGCGTACCGCCATCGAGGACCTGCACGAGGACCGTGCCCTCGTGAACGCGGTACGCACCATCACCACCGATTACGGGCTGCGCCGTGACGTGCGGGTGTACGGGTCGAACCGACGGGTGCGCGCGTGGGGTATTCGCAAGACGCTGGCCTGGTACGCCGATCACCGGTACCGGCCCGAGGTGGTCGACATCCGGTGAGCTCGTTGTTTCCCGATTTCCTCGACCGTCTCGCCACCCATGCCACCCGTATTCCGGACGCCTCGGCACTCGGAACCGTCGGCAAGCGGGCGCTCACCTATCGCGAGCTGGTCGACACGATCGGCCGGGTGGCACACAATCTGCGGGTCGCCGGGTTGCGGCCGGGTGATCGGATGCTGTTCTCGATCCGGCCGTCGGTGAGTTCGGTCGGCTTGATCTTCGGCACCATCGCCGCGGGCGGGACGATTGTGTTCGTGGATCCCGGCGTGGGGCCGGAGTTGTTCGCCAAGCGCATCGCACTGGTCGAACCACGCTGGGCGGCAACGGAATCGCTGCTCTATGCGGTGAGCGGGCCGCTGGCCGGATTCGGGCGCAAGCGTGGGTTGACCTTGCCCCGGTTCAGTGAGCTCGAGGTTCGGCACCTGCACAGCGGGGTGTGGTTGCCCGGCACACCCATGCGATCCCTACCGCTGCGCCGCGTATTCGGTGACGCACCGGATTCGTCTCTGCCTCAGGGTGATCCGGAAGCGGAGGCATTGATCGTCTTCACCTCTGGCACCACCGACGAGCCGAAAGCCGTTGTGCATACCCGTGCTTCGCTCAGCGCCGGGCTGGCAGCGATGGGTGGGCAGACCAGCCTCGCGCCCGGTGCGTTCCTGCACACCGAACAGCTCATGATGGGTCTGCCCGCGCTGATGTCGGGTGCGCGCTGGGCCATGCCGAAGTATCCCCG
This sequence comes from Nocardia sp. JW2, assembly GCF_051843015.1. Lineage (NCBI taxonomy): Bacteria > Bacillati > Actinomycetota > Actinomycetes > Mycobacteriales > Nocardiaceae > Nocardia > Nocardia sp. JW2. Next base: position 162,263 of record NZ_JBPXLK010000007.1, on the reverse strand, counting down.
TTTCGGCACCCACATCGATCCTGTGCGGTTCACCCGCGACCTGCGCAGCGCCACCCACGCCTTCTACACACCCGCCGATCTCGCTGTGGCCCTCGATGCGCTGGAGGCGGGACGGGTCGTCCCACCGCAGTACCTGCGTCAGGTCGCGCTCGGTGGTGCGCCGGTGACGGCCGCGCTGCTGGGTCGAGCACAGAAGTCGTTGCCCGACACCGAGTTTCTCGCCGTCTACGGCATGACCGAGATCTTGCCCGTCGCGGTCGCCACCGGCGCCGACAAGCTCGCGCACGACGGTGACCTGCTCGGCACGCCTGTTCGCGGGGTCCGGGCACGCATCGCCGACGACGGCGAACTCGTCCTGAGCGGACCGAACCTGTGCCGCGGCTACCTCGGTTCCGCACCGCTGACCGAGATCGCGACCGGTGACCTCGCCCGCTTCGACGGCACCCGCCTCGTCCTCACCGGACGCAAAAAGGACATGATGATCCGGGGCAAGACCAACATCTACCCCGGACTCTACGAACCGGCGATCGCCGGCGTCGACGGGGTGCGCGAGGCCGTGCTGGTCGGGCTGCCCGACGAGATCGGCGACGAACGCATCGTCCTCGCGATCGTCGCCGAGCCCGGCGCGGGCGATGTGGTCGACCGCCTCCGCGCCGTCTTACCGCAGCTCATCGACACCTCCGCCCTGCCGGACGACATCGTGGTCGTCGACCGCATCCCGGTAACCGGGCGTACGAGCAAACCCGACCGAAACGCTCTGCGGGAGATGGTGCGCGCCGTTCTGCACTAGGTGGATCCGCAACGCTCCGCGTATGCCGCGCAGGAGCGGAATACCCGCGTATTGGTTGCCGTCGAATCCAGCGAGGGTTCCTCATCACCCGCAACGGCAAGCCGGTCGCCGAACTCGGGCCGGTGGCAGAACTCGCACGCACCAGCCGGGGATTGCCTCTCATCGGAGATGAAAAGCGGCGCGCCGACCTCGACGAGGTGATCGAGCAATTCGACGCCTGGCGGGTGCGGGGAGGCAGCCGTTACGGTGCGGCGGCGGCGATCATGGTGTCGGCCAGGGTTTCGATTGTTGTTCGGGGGAGCATGGTGTCGACGTAGCAGAAGGTGATCGACATGGTGTTGTCGAAGGTCGCTACGCCTACTGTGAGGGCGCTGGCGCAGGAGTTGGTTCCCGCCACCGTGACGTCGGTGATGTGCAGGGGCTCAGGGGTTTTCGGTGGGGTGACCAGGCCGAGGTTGCTGAGGGTGACGTTCCAGGGGGCGCGGCGGTCGATGAGTTCGATGGTGCGCCTGCCTGATTCGAGGGTGCGAGGGCAGCCGTAGCGGATGGCCGCCAATGAGCGGAGATCGGCGTGGCGGGTGATTCCCCTGTCCAGCTGCGCTTTTGCCGATCGTGCGGCGTCGGGCAAATCGGCACCGAAGGGGACGAAGGTGGGGACTACGGCGGTGAACATGCCTGGTTCGTCCTCGGCGGGAGGGGGATTCAGGCGGGTGCGGATGTCGACGGGGATGCCGATGCCCACCGTGCCGGTCTCTTTCGGGGCAAAGCCGCCGATCGCCTCGGCCAGCGCAGCTGCCAACAGTGCGTTGACAGTGACACTTTCGCGTTGACAGCGGGCGCGCAGCGCAGTGAGCCTCTCCCCTGCGATCATGCGCACGACCGTGCGGGTGCGGCGTACCGGCAGTGGTGGCGGACAGCCGGGCAGGCTCACCGCGCGCCGGGTGAAGGCGGTGAGCTGGGCGGACATATTCGTCCACACGCAGCGCGACATCCGGGTCTGCGCGGGCGGGATGAGATCATCCGGCGCCGGAATCGCCGGGCGGGCGGTGACCACCGGTTGGGCACCGAAGGCGTAGGCGAGCAGTCGCCAGACGAGCGCGACCATCGAACGCCCGTCGAGATAGACATGCGAGAACACCACGATCAGATCGTGCTGCTCGTCGTCGGTGCCCGGTCGAAACGCGAGATCGATGATCCGACCCGGCGCGGTCGCCAAGTCGACAGGCGTCGCGAGCTGAGTGTCGAACACGGTGCGCCAGTCATCGAGGCCGGCGACGATGCGATGCAACACCGGCAGATGCGGGTCCGCCGACGCGACAAAACACGGCCCCTCCCCCACCACCGACCGCAACAACGGAAACTCCGCGACAAGCGCTTCGGCCGCGAACTCCAGCCGATAAGCCCCGATCGGCCCCCACACCCGAATCCGCACCACACAATTCGCGGGCGACAACTGATCCACCAACCAGAACCACCGCTCCGACGCCGACAACGCACGCTCCACCGCCACCCGCATCGCCCGAGCGTACGACGCCACCCGCTGCTCAGGGCCGTGTTGACCGACGGCGCCGAAGTCCGGGCGCAGGTCTGCGTTATCCCTAGAACTTCCATTCGGAGCTGAATCGAAACGCTCGACGGGAGGATCCGCTGAAAGAATTTCCTGATCAAGCTGTAGAAATTCCAGTGCGACTATCACCGAACCGAGGTGTTTGGACATGTCGAATCCACAAGATCCATCGCATGATCAACCGCACGGCGAGCAACCACCGCACGGACAGCCCCACTACGGCGGCGGGCCGGGATACGGCGGGCAGCCGGGATATGGCGGGCAGCCTGGTTACGGTGGGCAGCCGGGATACGGCGGCCAACCGCCGTACGGCGCGCAACCGTATCCGCCGCAACCACCGAAGAAGAAAAGCAAAGTGTGGTTGTGGGTACTGCTCGGTGTGCTTGCCCTTGTCCTGGTTGTGTGCGGCGGTTGTTTCGCGCTTCTCGACAACGCCAGTGACGACACCACCAACAGCTCCGATCGGGCGTCGTCGGCCGCTCCGGTGGGCTCGGAGGTCAGGGACGGCAAGTTCGCTTTCATTGTCACCCAGGTCGACCCGCCGGTGGCCACCGTCGGCGACAACGAATACACCAAACAGACCGCGCAGGGTGAGTACATTCTCGTGCACGTCGACGTCACCAATATCGGCGACGAAGCGCAGTCCTACTTCGGGGAGAACCAGAAGCTCATCGACAGCGCCGGCAAGGAATACTCCAACGACACCGGCGCCGAGTTGGCCATCAACCCCGATCTGACCTCGGAGATCAATCCGGGTAACAAGAAGTCGGTCATCATCGCCTTCGACGTCCCCGCGGGGACCGATCCCGCGGCCCTCGTATTGCACGACTCCATGTTCTCGAACGGTGCGCGCGTGGCCTTGAAATAGGCCGGAACGCACGCACCGCCACCCGCATCGGCCCCGCGCGCACGAAGCGTGCGGGGCCGATGCGGGTGGCGGTTCGATACACAGCTCTTTCACAGTCCGTTACTACGTGCGTATTATGGACTTATGGGTTTCGAGTGGCCTGATTGGGCGATCGCTCACCTGATCGGCATCGAACCCAGCGAGGTTCGGCAGGTCCTCGCAGCGTCACGACGGTGGCCGCGCCCGGCCTTCGACGGCCAGGTGACCGTCTTGACGGTGTGGGGGCGCACCACGGCCGGGCGGCCGTTGATCGTGGTCACACGGCAGCGCGACGACTGGACGTGGGTGATCATCGGCGCACGGACGATGCGTGCCGAGGAGCTGGCGCAATTCGAGCAGTGGGAAAGTGGGAATCCATCATGAGCGATCAGGACTTTCCGTCCAGCCGAGAGGAACTCGCCGATTTCATGGACCGGCTGAGTTTCTCCGACGAGCCTGCCGACGCGCCACCCCGACTGCCGGCCAACGAGGACATCATGGTGACCACCTCGATCCGGTTACCGCTCGGCCTGCACTCCCGCCTCAAGGATCTGGCCGACGAACGGCGCGTCGGAGTATCGACGCTACTGCGCGAATGGGCCGAGGCCGCCGTCGCCGAAATCGACGACGAAGACCACATGATCTCCCTGGCCGAAGCCAAACGCGCCCTCTCCCGAGTCCACCCCATCCACCGAGCCAGCTGAACGCCCCCTACTGGATCGGCGCAGTATTCGCGGCCGTCAACACGCGCACCGAGCAGGTGATGCCCGGCTCGTTCGCCAGCCTCGAATCGGTGGTGAGCAGATCGCAACCATATGCCTCGGCCGCGGCGACATAGGCGGCGTCGTAGGCGGTCAGATTGTCGTGCAGTGCCCAGATTCTCGGGACGAGTACACGCGTGACCGGAACTTCGGGGTCGAGTTTTTCCAACGCGGTGACAGCGCGAGCGGCCTGCCCGGTGGTGATGGTGCCCGCGCGGACGAAACGGCGGATGACGGACAGAACCTCGACAGTCCAATGCTGGGGGGCGATCCAGCGATTGTCGGCTTCCAGGGCATCGCGGCAGACCGTACCGAGTGGGTCGGGGTTCAGGAGCGCGTGAACGAAGACCGAAGCGTCGACCACGATCACTCGCGAACTCCTGGACCGTCCAACGCCGAGTCCCGCTCGGCGCGTTCATCGTCCAAGGCCACTAGGACGTCCTGAGCAGTGAACGCGACATCCCAGGTGGCCGGACTGAACTGCTTGAGCACCGCGATGTTGTCCTGACGCCGGGCTTCATCGCGCACCAGGTCGAAAAGGAATGCCTGCAAAGACTGCCCTCGCTGGCGAGCCAACGCGACCAACTGATCCCGCAGCGGTTCGGGAACGTCGCGAATCTGCAAGGCAACCATGCATGCGATTGTACATGCATGATCGGGTTGTGGCGATGCGCTCGTGATGGACACTGACACGGGCGCCGCCGTGATAGCCGAGAAGTTCGTTGTGCTGAGCAATCGAAACCACGCCCGAACGCGGGTTCCGTTGCGGGCGGAACCGGCTGCGCGAGGGCGGTTTCCGGGCGCATTCTGACGCCGTGCGGACAGTGTTCACGGTGATACTCGCGGTGCTTGTCGGGTTCGGTGTGGTGGCGTGCGACCACGAGAAGGCGACCGAGACGGCACAGGATGTCGTGTGCGAGATGGTGGTTCCGGTCGTCGAGGTCATCGCGCTGAAACTGCGGGCGGGGGTGACGGTGACGGCGGCGCTGGTGACGGCGGCTACCGGGATCGCGCTGAGCGCGGCCTGTGAGTACGTGATCGACCGGCTCGGTGCGGCGCCCGACGAGGAACACACCGTCGAGCTCGAAAGCGGAAATGGCAGCGAGACAACGACAGTCAGCGCCAAGACGTTCACCAGCGTCACCGAGGACTGGTGCAACAAGACCGGCGGCTGCACCGGCTTCGACCGCTGCCCCACTTCATATGTGTGCGTCTTCACCGGGCACGAAGGCGCGGGCAAGATGTCGCTGTTCAAGATCGGCTCGCCCGACCTGAGCGGCCAGCACATCGACGCCGCCGCCGTCTCGGTGTTCAACCGCACCGGCAAGACGGTCACCCTGTTCGACACCGCAGGACACGAAGGTGACAGCTACACCATCGCGGTGTCGACCAAGGGAAATCTGCCCGAGGAATGGCAGGGGCGGGCCAGGTCGCTGACGGTGGGACCGGTACCGACCACCACCTCGAAGAAGACCACCACGACAACCGCACCGGTCCCGACGAGCACGACCCGCAAGCCGACGACCACCACGTCGACCGTGACCACCGCCGCCCCACCCTCCTGACCGAGTGCATTGCCTTTCTCACCTCGCAGCGAGAACAACGGTTTCGGAGCCGATGCGTTCGAGCACGTGCTGCTGCGCGAACTCGCGGACTTCAGGATCGGTGAAATGGCGGAGTCGCGCCTGCACCGCGTGATTGGGCTGTGGCGTCGACGAGGACGGGCAGCTGGCGGTCGGCTTCACCACTGCGCGATATGGGCGCCGCCCGTCGGTTCGTTTGCGCCCATCATGCAACTGCCGAGCCGGCAGCGGTAGTCTCGTACGCGCCTGCGACAAGGAGGAGTTGACCAATGACCGCAGTGCATCCGGAGGAACCGCAGCGGATCACCGCCGAAGAGTTCCTCGGGTCCGAGCCAGACGCCCTGAGCAGCACATTCGGCGATTTCGAGATCGTCGACGGACTCGTTGTTCGGGCGATGGCGCAGAGCGAGGCGCACAGCAGGGTGGTGCGCAGGTTGGCCGCTGCTCTCGAAGATGCGCGTGACCCGGCTGGCCCATGCCTTCGGGTTGCCTCCGATGTCGCTGTACGTTTCGCAGATGCTGAGGACGGAGCAGCGGATCGCCGCCTCAATGTGCGGTACCCCGATATCTTTGTGCGCGATTGTGAACCGTACGACGTCAATTCGGTGCGTAGCCATATCGCCTTGGTTGTCGAGGTCGCCTCGCGCGCGACGGTGGACAGCGACACCGGGATCAAGCGACAAATGTATGCCCGGGCGGGAATTCCGGTCTATCTGATCGTGCATTTCGACAAGAGCTGGGAATCCATCGATCGGATCGAGGAGTATCGGCTCGATTGGTCGGGGATGCGGTACATGCCGCATCGGGTTCACCGCACCGCGTTGGTTCTCGACAATCCGGTGACGTTGGCAATCACCTTCGACGCGTTGGATCGTCCGTAGGAATACAACGAAGGCCCCCACGGAAACCGTGGGAGCCTTCGTTGTTCAAGAGGTCAGCGGCGACGCTTGCCCTTGGTTTCGGTGCGGGCGGCCTCGCGGCGTTCGCGGCGGGTGCCGGTGGACTGGCGGCCGCCGTATTCCTGGGCGTCGGAGTGGGATTCGGCGCGGCCGTCCTCGGCGGGGCCCGAGTAGTTCAGGCCGCGCGGGGTGGACTCGTCGATTCCCTTGGCGCGCAGGGCGGGCGGGGCCTGGTTCTGCGGGGCGGCGTCCTGGGGGCGGGGGGCCCCCACCGGGGAACGCAGGCCCTTGTCGATGGAGACGCCTTCGGGCTGGGGCTGCTGGACCTCGACCTGCAGGTTGAACAGGAAGCCGACCGACTCCTCCTTCAGGCCTTCCAGCATGGCGGCGAACATGTCGAAGCCCTCGCGCTGGTACTCGACCAGCGGGTCACGCTGGGCCATCGCGCGCAGGCCGATGCCCTCCTTGAGGTAATCCATCTCGTAGAGGTGCTCACGCCACTTGCGGTCGAGGACCGAGAGCAGGACCTGGCGTTCCAGGTTGCGCATGGCGCCCTCGCCGGCGAGGCCGTCGATTTCCTGTTCACGCTTCTCGTAGGCGTTGTGCGCGTCCTCGAGCAGGGCTTCACGCAGTTCGTCGCGGGTCAGTTCGCCCGCCTCGCCGGTGGCGGTCTCGCCCGCCAGCTCCTTGTAGTCCAGGCTCACCGGGTACAGCGTCTTCAACGCGGTCCACAGCTTCTCCAGGTCCCAGTCCTCGACGTAACCCTCGGCGGTCGCGCCGTCGACGTAGGCGGTGATCACGTCGGTGATCATGTTCTGGACCTGACCCTCCATGTCCTCGCCACGCAGGATCCGGTTGCGCTCGCCGTAGATGACGGTGCGCTGCTGGTTCATCACCTCGTCGTACTTCAGAACGTTCTTGCGGATCTCGAAGTTCTGCTGCTCGACCTGGGTCTGGGCGCTCTTGATGGCCTTGGAGACCATCTTCGCCTCGATCGGCACGTCGTCGGGCAGGTTCAGGCGGTTCATGATCGCCTCGAGCGCGGCGCCGTTGAAGCGGCGCATCAGCTCGTCACCCAGCGACAGGTAGAACCGCGACTCGCCCGGGTCGCCCTGACGACCGGAACGACCACGCAGCTGGTTGTCGATACGGCGCGACTCGTGCCGCTCGGTGCCGAGCACGTACAGGCCGCCGGCCTCGCGCACCGTCTCGGCGTCTTCCTCGGTCTGCTTCTTCACCTGCTCGAGCGCCGAATGCCAGGCGGCCTCGTACTCGTCGGGTGTGGTGACCGGGTCGAGGCCCTGCTTGCGCAGCAGGATGTCGGCGATGATGTCGGCGTTGCCGCCGAGCACGATGTCGGTACCACGACCGGCCATGTTGGTCGCCACGGTGACCGCGCCGGGCCGACCGGCCTCGGCGATGATCTGGGCTTCCTGCTCGTGGAACTTCGCGTTCAGAACGCTGTGTGCCACACCGCGTTTGGTGAACTGCTTGGACAGGTACTCCGAGCGCTCCACGCTGGTGGTACCGATCAGGACCGGCTGCCCCTTCTCGTGACGTTCCACCACGTCGTCGACGACGGCGTTGAACTTGGCCTCTTCCGACTTGTAGATCAGGTCGGCCTGGTCCTTGCGGATCATCGGCTTGTTCGTCGGGATGGGCACCACGCCGAGGCCGTAGATCGAGTGCAACTCGGCGGCCTCGGTCTCGGCGGTACCGGTCATACCGGACAGCTTGTTGTAGAGGCGGAAGTAGTTCTGCAGGGTGATCGTGGCCAGGGTCTGGTTCTCCGGCTGGATCTCGACCTTCTCCTTGGCCTCGATCGCCTGGTGCATGCCCTCGTTGTAGCGGCGCCCGACCAGGATGCGGCCGGTGAACTCGTCGACGATGATGACCTCACCGTCGCGCACGATGTAGTCCTTGTCGCGCTGGTAGAGCTCCTTGGCCTTGATGGCGTTGTTCAGGTAGCTCACCAGCGGCGAGTTCGCGGCCTCGTAGAGGTTGTCGATGCCGAGCTGGTCCTCGACGAACTCCACGCCCGCCTCGTGCACACCGATGGTGCGCTTCTTGATGTCCACCTCGTAGTGGACGTCCTTCTTCAGCAGCGGCGCGATGCGCGCGAACTCGGCGTACCACTTGGAGGAGGCGTCGGCCGGACCCGAGATGATGAGCGGGGTACGGGCCTCGTCGATGAGGATGGAGTCGACCTCGTCGACCACGGCGAAGTTGTGCCCGCGCTGGACCAGATCGTCCAGCGAGTGGGTCATGTTGTCACGCAGGTAGTCGAAGCCGAACTCGTTGTTCGTGCCGTAGGTGATGTCGGCGGCGTAGGCCACGCGGCGCTCGGCCGGGGTCATGCCACCGAGGATCACGCCGACCTCGAGACCGAGGAAGCGGTGCACACGGCCCATCCACTCGGCGTCGCGCTTGGCGAGGTAGTCGTTGACGGTGACCACGTGCACACCGTCGCCGGAGATGGCGTTCAGGTAGGCGGGCAGCACACAGGTGAGGGTCTTGCCCTCACCGGTCTTCATCTCCGAGATGTTGCCGAGGTGCAGCGACGCGCCACCCATGATCTGCACCTTGTAGTGCTTCTGGTTCAGCACGCGCCACGAGGCTTCGCGGGCCACCGCGAACGCCTCGAGCAGCAGGTCATCGAGGGTTTCCCCCGCGGCGTAGCGCTCACGGAACTCGTCGGTCTTGGCGCGCAGTTCCTCGTCGGTCAACGCCTCGATCTCGTCGCCGTACGCGATGACCTCATCGGCGAGGTTCGACAGCCGCTTGACCATGCGGCCTTCACCAATCCGTAGCAACCTCGTCAGTGTCAGCGCAGGCACGGGTCTCGTCAGTCCTCTGGTCGGAGTCGGGTTCGGGCTAGTGAGCCACAGTGTTGTGGCAATGGTAGTCCGCAGACCACCGTACCCGGCCGCACGTACCGATGCCCGGTGTACCGGGTGCTCACATCCGCCCAGGTCACGGCATTCGGTGAGGCGCCTTGCCCGGCATCACGATTCACCTACTGTGCCGTAGGATGTAGCCGGTGCCCGATCTGCGCCGGGAAGGCGCGCGAAGCGTGCAACGGAAGGAGCATCGGAGCGCGTGATCACGAGATTGACGCCGCAGGACGCGGCGTTCTACCGGCTCGAGTCGAGCAGTAATCCAATTCATATCGGCTCTCTCGCGATCCTCCAGAACTCCTCCGGCGACGGCTCCGGCCAGGTCCTCGACTACGAACAGCTCATCGAGCTGGTCGAATCCCGGCTGCCGCTGGTTCCCCGCTACCGCCGCAAAGTCCGCGAGATACCGCTCGCGCTCGGTCGTCCGGTGTGGGTGGAGGACAGCCGTTTCGACATCAGCTATCACATCCGCCGCTCCGCGCTGCCCGCCCCCGGCACCGACGAACAGCTCTACGACCTGGTCGCCCGGCTCGCCTCCCGGCCGCTGGACCAGGGCAGGCCGCTGTGGGAGATGTACCTCATCGAAGGGCTGTCCGACGGGCGAAGCGCGGTGTTCACCAAATCGCATTCGGCGCTCGTCGACGGTGACACCGCCCTCGAGATCGGGCACGTGATCCTCGACAACAACCCCCTGCCACGCGAACTGGCCGACGACGCCTGGCGCGCACCACGCGAACCGACCGATGTGGAACTGCTCGCCGGCGCGCTGTCGCAACTGGCCGCGCAACCACGCGAGGCCTACTCGGCGGTGCGCGACGCGGGCTCGAGCGCGTTCGGGGTGGTACGCGGCGCCCGGATGGCGGTGCACGCCGCGGCCAATGCCGTCCGCGCGGCCACCTCGGGTGCACCCGACAGCCCGCTCAACGCCCGCACCTCGCGCAGCCGCCGCTTCGATGTGGTGCGCACAGACCTCGAGGACTACCGCAAGATCCGCAGGCACTTCGACTGCTCGATCAACGACACCGTGCTCGCTGTCGTCACCGGCGCCCTGCGCAATTGGCTGCTCTCGCGCAACGAGGCACTCGTCGAATCGACGAATCTGCGTGCGGTGGTGCCGATGTCGGTGTACGTCGACGGCGACAACCAGCTGACACCGGCCAGCGAGGTGTCCTCGTTCCTCATCGATCTGCCGGTGGGCGAACCGAATCCGACGATGCGGCTCTCGCACATCTCGCACGCCACCGAGGCAGCGGGCAGGCAGCGTCGCGGTGTACGGGCGCGCACCCTCGTGCACCTGGCCGGTTTCGCACCGGCCAGCCTGCACGCGATGAGTGTGCGGGCGGCCAGTACCTTCGCCGACAACACCTTCAACCTGGTGATCACCAACGCGCCGGGCCCCCAGACCGCGATGTACATCGGCGGTGCGCGCATGCTGGAGATGTATCCGGTGTCGCCGCTGCTACGCAATCAGACCCTGAGCTTCGGGCTCACCTCGTACGACGGTCAGGTTTTCTACGGACTCAACGCCGACCGCGACGCCATGGCCGATCTCGACGTCCTCGCGGCGTCGGTGCACGAATCGATGGAGGAGTTGCTCGGTGCCTGTCTCTGAGAACGCCAAGATGCGCGTCTACATCCCGGCGACGATCCCGATGCTGCGGCAGCTGGTCGACGAGCGCGAACTGTTCCCGCTCGGCGCGACCGCGTTCGCGGTGACGCCCGCACTGCGCGAGGCCTACGCCGCGGGCGACGACGACGAACTCGCCGAGGTGGCGATGTCGGAGGCCGCGCGCGCCTCGCTGCGGCTGATCGCCGCCGAACGCGACGGACTCGACGACGCCGACGACGACACCACCGCACCGGACGAGGTCGCCACCCCGGGCAGCCCGACCTACCGGCGCTGCGTGATCGCCGCCGACGTCACCGGCGCGAAACTGCGCCCCGACCTCGACGACGCGGTGGTCAAACTGGCCGGGCCGATCACCTACGACCAGGTGGCCTCGGTGCACGTCGACCTGGCCGAAGCCGAACCCCAGGTGGCCAAGGCCGTCGACGTGATCGATGTCGCCGACATGGGCGACCCGGACGCCGAGTTCGTCCTCGGCGACGCCGAAGACCACCAGCTGGCCTGGTACGCCACCCAAGAACTGCCCTTCCTCCTGGATCTGCTCTAGAACCTACGATGCCGTAACCTTGCTGCGAGTGAGCCACCGCGGGTGGCTGGGATGCGCGACAGGGAGTAACGGCGAAGCAATGGTCCTGAACAAGTTCCGGGAATGGCTCGAGGCACCGGCGGCGCAGGTCGCCGATCGCGGCGGCAAGCTGAACGTGCTACGCGGCGCGGTCGCCCGGGTGACCACACCCCTGCTGCCCGACGACTACCTGCACCTGGCCAATCCGCTGTGGTCGGCGCGGGAACTGCGTGGGCGCATCGTCGACGTGCGCAAGGAGACGGCCGACTCGGCGACGCTGGTCATCAAGCCGGGCTGGGGTTTCGACTTCAAGTATCAGCCGGGTCAGTACATCGGCATCGGTATCCTCATCGACGGCCGCTGGAACTGGCGTTCCTACTCGCTGACCTGCCCGCCGGACTGGACCGGCGAGGGCGGCAAGCGGCTCATCTCCATCGCCGTGAAGGCCATGCCCGAAGGCAAACTGTCCAGCCACCTCGTCAACGGGGTCGCCGCGGGCACCATCGTCCGGCTCGCCGCACCGCAGGGCGGGTTCGTGCTGCCCCAGCCGGTGCCCGAGAAGGTGCTGTTCCTCACCGCGGGCAGTGGCATCACCCCGGTGATGTCGATGCTGCGCACCATGGACCGCCGCGACGGTGTGCACGACGTGGTGCACGTGCACTCGGCGCCGACCGACGCCGACGTGATGTTCGGCGCCGAACTGCGCGCCCTGCACGACAAGCACCCGAGCTTCGTCTCGCACCTGCAGCTCACCGACGAACAGGGCCTGTTCGCGCTGTCGAGCCTCGACGAGCTCTACCCCGACTGGCGCGAGCGCGAGACGTGGGCGTGCGGTCCCGCGCCCATGCTCGACGCCATCGAAGCGCACTGGAAGGCCGCGGGCATCCCGGAGAAGCTGCACGTCGAGCGTTTCGAGGTGGAACGGTCCGCGGTCGGCGAGGGCGGCACGGTGACCTTCGGCACCACCGGACGCACCCTGACCGTCGACGGCGCGACGAGCCTGCTCGAGGCAGGCGAGTCGGTTGGCGTGCAGCTGCCGTTCGGCTGCCGGATGGGAATCTGCCAGACCTGCGTGGTCACGCTGTCGGCCGGACACGCCCGCGACCTGCGCAACGGTGACGAACGCCAGCCGGGCGACAAGGTTCAGACCTGTATCTCCGCCGCGGCGGGTGACTGCACACTCGACATCTGATCCCACCGTCACGCTTCGGTTACGGGTATCCTCGAATCATGCGCCGGTCATATGACTGACCGGCAGCGGCTGGTCTCGGCAGTGACGCCGTAGCGTCACCGCCGGGCCCCTCGTGTGTGGACCGAGCGTGCAGGCCGTCAACCGAACAAGAGAGGACCCCGGTGGCCATCACCGATATCCAGGCCTTCGCCCATCTGACGGCGGCCGACATCGAGACCCTGGGCAAAGAACTCGACTCGATCCGACGATCTGTCGAAACCTCGCGCGGTGAGCGCGACGCCAAATACATCCGCCGCACCATCGCCGCCCAGCGCGCCCTCGAGGTCGCGGGCCGCGCGGTGCTGTTCGGCAGCCGCAACCGCTGGGCGTGGCTCGGTGGCACCGCGTTGCTGTCGGTCGCCAAGATCATCGAGAACATGGAGCTCGGGCACAACGTCAGCCACGGGCAGTGGGATTGGATGAACGATCCCGAAATCCACTCCACCACCTGGGAATGGGATCAGACGGGTCCGTCGGCGCAGTGGCGGCGCGCGCACAACTACTCCCATCACACCTACACCAACGTGCTCGGCAAGGACGAGGACCTGGGTTTCGGCATCCTGCGGATGACCCGCGACGAGGCGTGGGAACCCAAGCACCTCGTGCAGCCCGCCGCGAACCTGCTGCTGGCCGCCACCTTCGAGTGGGGCATCGCCCTGCACGACCTGGGGATCGAGAAGGAACTCGCGGGCGTACCGACCAAGCAGCTGCTGTCGGAGCCGAACAAGGACTTCGCGCGCAAGGCGGGCCGCCAGGTGGTGAAGGACTTCGTCCTGTTCCCGGCACTCACCGGTCCGGCCTGGAAGTCGACGCTCAAGGCCAACACCACCGCCAACCTGGTGCGCAATCTGTGGGCCTACGCCGTGATCTTCTGCGGGCACTTCCCCGACGGCGCCGAGAAATTCACCATCGAACAGCTCGACGGGGAAACCCAGGGCGAGTGGTACCTGCGGCAGATGCTCGGTAGCGCCAACTTCAAGGCGGGCCCGGTCATGGCGTTCATGAGCGGCAACCTCTGCTACCAGATCGAGCATCACCTGTTCCCCGACCTGCCGAGCAATCGGTACCCGGAGGTCGCCGCGCAGGTGCGTCAGCTCTGCGACAAGTACGACCTGCCCTACACCACCGGTTCGCTCGGCAAGCAGTACCTGCTGGCCTTCCGCACGATCCACAAGCTCGCGCTGCCCGACCGCTTCCTCAAGCGCACCGCCGACGACGCGCCCGAGACGTCGTCGGAGCGCAAGTTCCACGGCATCTCGTTGCCGGAGGCGCTGCGCGTCGACCCGGAGACCGGCAAGCGCCTCGGCCTGCGTTCGGCACTGCACGACGCGAAGGTGAGCCTCGAGGCGAAGGCGCGGCACGAGCAGGAAGTGCTGCGCGAGGCCAAGGTGGCGCTCAAGAAGCGGGCCCGGCAGGAGAAGGCCGCGCTGCGGAAGAGGGCGCGCGGTCTCAGATAACATCTGAGTCTCGATTTCGCAATAGGACACATCCCACAATCCATCGCGGAAATCACCAACCTACGCTCTCGTAACCTACGGTACTGTAACCGCCATGGCGATCTCGGATGTCAAGGAATACGCGCACCTCACCGCCGCGGATGTCGAAGCTCTCGGTGCGGAGTTCGACGCGATCCGCCGCGAAATCGAATCTTCGCGAGGCGAAGCCGACGCCCGGTATATCCGCAACGTCATCCGGTTACAGCGAGCCCTGGAGATCAGCGGCCGCACTGTTCTGTTCGCCAGCTTCCTGCCCCCGGCCTGGCTGGCCGGCGTCGCCCTGCTCGGCACTGCCAAGATCATCGAAAACATGGAGATCGGGCACAACGTCATGCACGGGCAGTGGGACTGGATGAACGATCCGGAGATCCACTCCACGTCCTGGGAGTGGGACAACGCGGGCCCGTCGGCGCACTGGAAGATCACCCACAACTTCCTGCACCACAAGTACACCAACGTCCTGGGCATGGACGACGACATCGGCTACGGCCTGCTGCGCGTCACCCGCGACCAGCGCTGGATGCCGTTCTACCTGGGCAACCCGATCTACAACTTCCTGCTGCAGGCGCTGTTCGAGTACGGCGTCGCGATCCAGCACCTCGAGCTGGGCAAGGTGGCGAAGAAGAAGTGGGACAAGGATTCCCCGGAGTGGAAGCAGTTCGACGCCGACCGCAAGCTGGTGCTCAAGAAGATCGGTAAGCAGGCCGCCAAGGACTATGTGATCTTCCCGCTGCTCACCGGGCCGTCGTTCTTCTCCACCCTCACCGCCAACTTCGCCGCCAATGTGGTGCGCAATGTGTGGACCAACGCGGTGATCTTCTGCGGGCACTTCCCCGACGGCGCCGAGAAGTTCACCAAGGCCGACATCGAGAACGAGACCAAGGGCGAGTGGTACCTGCGCCAGATGCTCGGCAGCGCCAACATCAGCGGCGGTCCGGTCATGCACTTCATGACCGGCAACCTCAGCCACCAGATCGAACACCACCTGTTCCCCGACCTGCCGAGCAACCGCTACGCCGCGATCGCGGTGCGGGTGCGCGAGCTGGCCGACAAGTACGACCTGCCCTACACCACCGGGTCGCTGCCGGTGCAGTACTTCAAGTCGTGGCGCACGATCCTCAAGCTGTCGCTGCCCAACAAGTACCTGCGCCACACCACCGACGACGCTCCGGAAACCAAGTCGGAGCGCCTGTTCGAGGGCAAGGCCGTGGCGACGATCGATCCGGTGACCGGTCGCAGGCGTGGGTTGCGCACCGCGCTGGCCGCCGGACGACGGATGGCGCGTAGGTCGGCCTGACCGCGCAATGCCACACTGCACCGGTGTGTGCTGAGCAACTGAGCGTCTACGACGCGATCCGTCTGCGTCGCGATGTGCGTGCCGAATTCACCGGCGAACTCGTCGACGACGACACGTTGTGGCGGATTCTGTCCGCCGCCCACCGGGCGCCGAGCGTCGGCAATTCCCAGCCCTGGGACTTCGTCGTGGTCCGCGAAGCGGCGACCTTGCGCCGCTTCGCGGACCACGTGGCCGGCAAGCGCGTCGAGTTCCGTGACGCGCTGCCCGCCGACCGGGCCGCGACCTTCGACCCGATCAAGATCGAGGGGATCGTCGAGAGCGGTACCGGGATCGTGGTCACCCACGACGACCGGCGCGGCGGACCGCAGGTACTCGGTCGGGCCAGTGTCCCCGAGACCGGCGTGTATTCGACCGTGCTCGCCATCCAGAACCTGTGGCTGGCGGCGACCGCCGAACAGGTCGGTGTCGGCTGGGTGTCGTTCTACGAACCCGGGTTCCTGCGCGATCTGGTCGGCCTGCCCGAGGGCATCACGCCCATCGCCTGGCTGTGCGTCGGACCGGTACACGAATTCCAGGAAGTGCCGGATCTCGAACGCTTCGGCTGGCGGGCCCGGCGGGCGCTCACCGACGCCGTGCACTACGAAAAGTTCGGTGGCTGAACGCGATCCGGGCACCCGCGCCCGCGGGTGCCCGGAGTTCCGGACGGGTCAGACCAGCCGGATCAGACCGTAGTCGAAGGCGTGTCTGCGATAGACCACCGACGGCCGGTCCGTTTCCTTGTCGTGGAAGAGGAAGAAGTCGTGCCCGACCAGTTCCATCTGGTACAGGGCGTCGTCGACCGTCATCGGCGTAGCCGGATGGTCCTTCGTGCGCACGATGTGGCCGGGACCCTCGTCCTGGGGTTCCTCGTCGTGTTCGTGCGCCACGTGCCCGTTGGCCTGGGCGAACAGCGAGTCGTCGACCAGGGACGCGGTGGCCTGGGCTACCGAGACGGGCGTCTTGTCTCCGTAGTGCACCACGCGGCGCTTGTCCTTGGACCTGCGCAGCCTGCTCTCGATCTTCTGTGATGCCGACTCGAACGCGGCATAGAAGCTGTCGGCGCACGCCTCGGCACGCACGATCGGGCCACGCCCGCGTGCGGTGATCTCGACGCGCTGGCAGGCCTTGCGTTGACGACGGTTACGCTCGTGGAACAGCTCCACATCGAAGAGGAAGATCGACGGATCGAAGCGCTCCAGCCGGGAGAGCTTCTCCGAGACATAGATTCGATAGTGGTCGGGTACTTCGACATTGCGACCGGAGACCACCACTTCCGCGTGGGGTGTCCGAGTCGAGTCGGCGGCACTGTCCTCCAGTGCCGAAGGGTCAGCATCGTGCACTGATGCCCGTGCAGAAGTCGTCACGCGAGTACCTCCCGGATATGGCCGCACACCAGAGCGAGTGCGGCGGGATTGAGCTGTGCCGATCGGGAATCGCTCGACACCAGAGTTCGCGGCGCCACCTCCCAGAAGCTGTGGTTCGGTGTGTGTTCGCGACGCTAGTCCGCCACGGACGAGTCCGCCACTGTTCACGCAAATTTCGCTGAGTCAAGCCGCACAGGTCACCAAAACGGCGCACGGATGTATGCCGATCCGGCTAAGAACACGTATCGATTCGGTGGCGGTGGCGCCGGTGGTCAACACGTCGTCGACCAGCACTACCTCGGCATTCGCCGGAATTGGTGCCCGCGCGGTGGCCGGGGTCACGGCGATGATCTTGTGCGCGAGATTGTGTACACGCTCGCGCGTGCCGAGCCCGACGGAGTCGCGGACACCGGGCCTCATACGAAGCAGACCGACCGTCCGGCAATCGATCAGCCACCTTGCCGCACAAGCCGTAGAACGGGCTACGGGATCGCCGCCACGGCTGCGGGCGGCCGAGGTTCGGGTGGGCGCCGGAATCAGCACCAGCGGGCGGTCAGCGGACCGTAACCGTGCCAATGCCGCGGCGAGTGCGGCGCCGAGCGGGTCGGCCAGGTCTCGTCGGCCGTGCTCCTTGGCCGCCAGCACCGCGCGCTTGGCCGGACCGCGATAGGGGCGAAGCGCCCAGCACGGAACACCGGGGTCGGTTCGTGGGCGTACCCGCACCGGACCCGTCGTCAACTCGGCCGCGCACGCGCCGCACCAGGGCGTGCCCGCCAGCGCACAGCCGCCGCAGCGGACCGGCAGCACGAGATCGAGCAGAGCCTTCATAGCCGGTGAGCATGACAGCGGGTACCGACAGATTCAGGTCGGCAGGACCGGGACCACGCCTTCGCCGGTGAGCCCGGGTACCTCACGCCAGAAGCGGTCGGTTCGGGTGGGGTCGGCGGTCTGCAGTTGCAGCACCGCGCGGGAATCGGCGACGTACTGGGTCGACTGCGTCGCCGTGACCACCCGGACCGGCGGAGTCAGGTTCTGCGAGGTCACCGGCGTGAACTGGGAACCGTCGATGGACACGGTGAACACCGGGTCGACATTGCCTTCCCTGGCGACCATGAGGGTGTCGCCGGTGATCCAGCTCAGCGACACCGCTGGCGTGCTCAGACCGATCGCCACCGGCAGCGCGGAGGTGAGCGCGTACTTGCCGTCCGGCCTGCGTTCGATCACCGCCACGTACACCTTGCCGTCGGCGATCAGCGCGGCCCGCACACCGGTCCGCGAGACGACCACCTCGGTGATCGGCAGTCGCGGCGCACCCGCGCCCTCGAACAGCGCCGAGGTGTCCACGTCCTGCAGCGACACATTGCCGGTGGCGCGATCGGTGACCGCGCGCACCACGCGCTGCTCGTCGAGGACGGTCCACGCGGCGCCACCGTCCATGGTCCAGGACGGCCGGGCGATACTCGCCGCCTCGACCACACCGAACGCGCCCGCGCCGTAGTTGCCGATCAGCAGGGTGCGGCCCGGTTCCGGTGCGGGCCTTCCGGTGTCGGCGACGGCGGCGACGAACTGGCCGTCCGACGAGATGCCGACCGACTGCAGGTTGGTCGCCTCCCCGAAGGCCCCACTGGGCGCGACGATCCCGTCCGGTGTCACCTGCACGAGGGTGCCGTTGCGCAGTGCGTGCAGCCCGATCTTGTTCCCGCCGGGCGCCGCCGCACTGAACTGGTCGACATCGGCGACCGACCACCCGCTCGCGAAGCGTTCGTCGAGCGGTTTGCCGTCGGCGAGCAACACATACGGGCCGAGGATATCGGCGCGCGACAGCGTCGTCACCACCTGGGCGGCCAGCAGTTCGCGACCACGCTGATCGAGCGTCCCGATCCCACCGAAATCGATACGCACCCCACCGATTCCGACACCCACCTCGCCGGGGTCGTTCTCCGCCTTGGTGATCGGGCTGCGCACCGCGGTAGGCGGGGCGAGCAGGTTGCGGACGACCCCCGCGATGGCCGGCTGTGGGCCACCGCTGAGCAGGCCGACGAGCCGCTCGGTGAGCTGACCGCGCGGCACCGAGATCCAGCGTGGGTCGGGCACCAGCAACTGGGCGGAGCTGTCGAAGTAGTACAGGACGTAGCGCTGGTAGGTGCTCGCGAACGACGCGGAGTCCATCACGACGCCGTCGGGCAGGTCGGTGATGCGCCACTCGCCGTCGATCTTGCTCAGCTCGATCTTGTTCTCGAGCATGCCGTCGGTGGCGCGGTAGACGCCGTCGCGGCTCAGCTCGCCGACCTTGCGGGCGCGCACCACATACGTCGCCCGGTCGCCGGTGCGCGATTCGCGCAGCGTGTCGGGCCGATCGACGATGGTGATACTCGCCTCGTCGTTCCACTCCCCCGCCGTGTCGTCGCGCATGTACTGGCGGGCGGCGGCGTGCCGGTTGGCCGGGTCGGCGCTGGCACCGAGGAAATCGCCGACCAGCAGGTCGGGATCGCGGCCGGGCTCCGGCGGGGGCGGACCCGCCGAGGTGGGTTCGCGCTCGATGGTGCCGAGGGCCTGCGGCGCCGACGATTCGGGCAGGCTCGCGCACCCGGTGAGGACGAGCAGGCAGACGAGGGCGAGCAGCCCCACACCCTTGCGAACACCACCCGCGTTGCTCATGACTCTCGGTCTCCGGTCTCGGTCGCTGCGGCTTCCTCGTTGTCGTCGGCGGCGTCGTCGCGCGGGATGTCGAGGACCTCGGGTTCCGGCTCGGCCTCGGGTAACGCGGGCACCTTGCGCAGCATCGGTTCCAGCGCCAGCGGGCTCGGGCCGAGTTTGCGGCCGCGCACCATCGGCAACAGCAACCGGAAGCTGGCGCCGACGCCCGGATCGCCCCAGGCCTCGAGTCGGCCCTCGTGCAGATTGGCGTCCTCGACACTGATCGACAGACCGAGACCGGTGCCGCCGGAGCGGCGCACCCGCGAGGGGTCCGAGCGCCAGAACCGGTTGAACACCAGCTTCTCCTCGCCCGGTCGCAGACCGACACCCTGATCGCGCACGACCGTGGCCACGGCATTGGCCTCGGCGTCGCCGCGCATCCGGATCAGGACCGGTTTGCCCTCGGAGTGGTCGATCGCGTTGGCGAGCAGATTGCGCAGCACCCGCTCCACGCGGCGCGGATCGACCTCGGCGACCACCGGTTCCTCCGGCAGGTCGACGACCAGCTCGACCCCGGCGTCCTTGGCCAGGTGCCGCACGGTCGTGATCGCGGCCCGCGCGCACATCCGCACGTCGAGGGACTCCACCTGCAGTTCGGCCACGCCGGCGTCGTGCCGGGAGATCTCCAGCAGGTCGTTGAGCAGGCCTTCGAACCGGTCGAGTTCGTTGACGAGCAGTTCGGAGCTGCGTGCGAGGGCCGGGTCCAGATCATCGCTGGAACCGTGGATCAGGTCCGCGGCCATGCGCACCGTGGTGAGTGGGGTGCGCAGCTCGTGGCTGACATCGGAGGTGAACCGGCGCTGCAGATTGCCGAATTCCTCGAGCTGGGTGATCTGATTCGACAGGCTCTCGGCCATCTCGTTGAAAGCCTGCGCCAGCCGCGCCATGTCGTCCTCGCCGCGCACCAGCATGCGTTCCTTCAACCTGCCGTCGGCGAAGCGGCCGGCGATGCGCGCGGCCGAACGGATCGGCAGCACCACCTGCCGGGTGACCAGCGCGGTGATCGCGGCGAGCAATACCAGCAGGACCACGCCACCGATGAGCATCGTGCCGCGCATCAGCGACAGGCTCGACTCCTCGCTGGCCAGCGGGAAGATGAGGTAGATCTCGAGGGTCGCGATCTCGGCGCTCGGGCTGCCGATGATCAGCGCGCGGCCACGGTAGCCGTCCGGGTCGGCGACGGTGGTGAACTGGTAGGACACCTGGCTGCGCTGCACGAATCGGCGCAGTTCCTGTGGCACCTCGGAGATGAGGTCGGTGGTGATCTCCTGCGGCGGGGTGCCACCGACCATGGCCAGCGCGGAGTCGAAACTACCGGCGGCACCCGTGGATTGCCCCGTGCCGCCCCGGCTGGACAGCGCACTGCGCGCGTCGGCCAGCTGCTGCTGGCGGCTGTTGGCGCCCTCGACACCGCTCAGCTCGTTCTCGATCGTGCTGCGGGCACGATCCATCTCCTCGACCGCCGCGTTGATCTTGGCTTCGAGGAGCCGGTCGGTGATCTGACCGGTCAGCACGACCCCGAGGATCGTGATCACGATGAGGGAGAGAGTCAGCGTGGAAACGATGACCCGCAATTGCAGCGAGCGACGCCACAGGTGACCCAGGGCGGTGCCGATGGTCTGGAACCAGTCGAGCACCGGGGTCGCCCACCGCCGCAGCCGCGCGATGAGCCCGTCGGTCACCGCGGCGCCTCACAGCGACCGATCACGGCGGTCCGGCCTTGTATCCGACGCCGCGCACAGTGAGCACGATCTCCGGGTTCTCCGGATCCTTCTCGACCTTGGCGCGCAGCCGCTGCACGTGCACGTTCACCAGGCGGGTGTCGGCGGCGTGCCGGTAACCCCACACCTGTTCGAGCAGCACCTCGCGGGTGAACACCTGACGCGGTTTGCGCGCGAGCGCCACCAGCAGGTCGAACTCCAGTGGGGTGAGCGAGATCTGTGTGCCACCGCGGGTCACCTTGTGCGCGGGCACGTCGATGACGATGTCGGCGATCGAGAGCAGCTCGGCCGGTTCGTCCTCGGTGCGCCGCAGGCGCGCACGCACGCGGGCGACGAGTTCCTTGGGCTTGAACGGCTTGACGATGTAATCGTCGGCACCGGACTCGAGACCGAGGACCACATCGACGGTGTCGGTCTTGGCGGTGAGCATCACGATCGGAACGCCGGAATCGGCCCGCAGCACGCGGCATACGTCGATGCCGTTCATGCCGGGCAGCATCAGGTCCAGCAAAACCAGGTCGGGGCGGATCTCCCGCACCGCCGACAGGGCCTGCGTGCCGTCGCCGACCACGTGCGGGTCGAACCCTTCCCCGCGCAAGACGATGGTCAGCATCTCAGCGAGTGCCATATCGTCGTCGACGACCAGAATCTTGGGCTTCATAATCCTATGTTGTCATCTTCCAGGCCAGGATCGGGCCGCCACGCCATTAATGGTGTGAACCCGTCGCTTATCCAACCTTATCCGGCAAGAATTTCCGTGCACACAGTGAGCAGGGCGGGCCGGTCGTGTTCGGATCGGTATGTCCACCACCGGCCGAACCAATCGCGGTCGGCCAGTTCACGATAGACCTCGCCGGTGCGCTGCTGTAGACCGCTGTCCTTCTCGTAGGCGTCGAGGGCGCGTGCGGTGTCGAGTTCGCCACGGCGACGGGCACGTTCGGCGGCCACCTCGGTGCCGACATCGATGAGCACGGTGAGGTCGGGCACCGGGAGCCCGAGCCTGCCGTATTCCAGATCGCCCACCCACGCGACGATTTCGCCGTCGGCGTCCTGCACGGCGCGGGCCGCGGAATAGGCGGCGTTGGAGGCGACCCAGCGATCGAGGATCACGATGTCGTTGGCGTCCAACAGGTTCGACAGCTCCGCGCTGGCGTCGGCGCGATCCAGGGCGAACATGATCGCCATGGCGTTGATCGAGCCGGCGAGATCGCCGTGCGCCCCGCGCAATGCCTCGGCCGCGAGGTCGGCGTGTATCGATCGGCCGTATCGCGGAAAGGCGAGGCTGCCCGCGCGAAGTCCTTTCGCGGACAGTTCGTCGACGAGCCCGTCGATGAGCGTGCGTTTACCCGCTCCGTCGAGCCCTTCCACCGCGATCAACACACCCATGCCGTGAGATTACCGCGCCGCATGCCACGCCCGTCGACGCGAGCCACTCCGGCGATTCCGGCCCATTCCGAGATTGTGAGGTGTTTTCATTTCAGAGTCTGTTCTACCCAGGAGTCACCATGCGCTCACGCATCGCCCTGCACACCGCCGTCGCCGCCACTGCTCTCGGCCTCGCCCTCGCCGGCGCGGGCACCGCTTCGGCCGCCCCCGTCGACCCGATTCGCCACGGTCACCACAACAACCCAGGTCTGCTCTCCGGCTCCGCATCCGCGGGCTCCGCCGCCGCGGGGTCGGCCGCCCGCGGCTCGGCCGAACTGGCAGGCTGCCTCCTGCTGGAAGTCGTCGTACCCCTCCCCCTCTGCCTGCTGCTGAGCTGACCTTTCGGGTGCGGCCTGTGACTCACGCGGGCCGCACCCCCGGAAACTGCGGTCTGTCGCGACGCTCACCCGACTACGACAGTCGACGAATCAACCGACCCCCGATCGAACGGCCAATCATGAACACACGCACGCTCGCCCTCGCGGCGGGAGCCTTCGCCGTCGCCACCGCTGCTACCTGTGGGCCGGCTACCGCCGCCGATACAACCACCGGCTCCGATGCCGTGGCGCCGCTGTTGAACGAGCTGGTCATGAGTGGGTCCGGGCAAGGGGTCATCACCGGGAGCAACGCCATCACCAGTGGTACGGCGAACGACCCGGCGACGCCCGGTCTGCTGTGCAGCCTGTCGCTGCTGGCGGGATCGAGCGCGCACAACATCCTGTGCGAGGGCTACATCATCGGCTGAACGGGCGGCCGTCGACCTGGCCGAAACGGCGCGAGGGCCCGTCGATCAGGTGATCGACGGGCCCTCGCGTGACGGACTCAGTAGCGGTAGTGGTCCGGCTTGTACGGGCCTTCCACGTCCACGCCGATGTACTCGGCCTGGTCCTTGGTGAGCTTGGTCAGGGTGCCGCCGAGGGCTTCGACGTGGATCTTGGCGACCTTCTCGTCGAGGTGCTTGGGCAGGCGGTAGACCTCGTTGTCGTACTCCTCCGGCTTGGTCCACAGCTCGATCTGGGCGATGACCTGGTTGGAGAAGCTGTTGCTCATGACGAACGACGGGTGGCCGGTGGCGTTGCCCAGGTTGAGCAGGCGGCCCTCCGACAGCACGATGATCGACTTACCCGATTCGAAGGTCCACTCGTCGACCTGCGGCTTGATGTTGATCCGGGTGGCGCCCGAACGCTCGAGGGCGGCCATATCGATCTCGTTGTCGAAGTGGCCGATGTTGCCGAGGATCGAGTGATCCTTCATCGCCTTCATGTGGTCGAGGGTGATGATGTCCTTGTTGCCGGTGGAGGTGATGACGATGTCGGCGTCGCCGATCGCCTGCTCCACGGTGACCACGTCGTAGCCGTCCATCAGCGCCTGCAGGGCGTTGATCGGGTCGATCTCGGTGACCTGCACGCGCGCGCCCTGACCGGCCAGGGACTCCGCACAACCCTTGCCGACGTCGCCGTAACCGCAGATCAGCACCTTCTTGCCGCCGATGAGCACATCGGTGCCGCGGTTGATGCCGTCGATGAGCGAGTGGCGGGTGCCGTACTTGTTGTCGAACTTGGACTTGGTGACCGAGTCGTTGACGTTGATCGCCGGGAACACCAGCTCACCCGCGGCCGCGAACTGGTACAGGCGAAGCACGCCGGTGGTGGTCTCCTCGGTGACGCCCTTGACCGAGTCGGCGATGACGCTCCACTTGGTCTTGTCGCGCTCGAGGCTCTCGCGCAGCAGGTTCAGGAACACCGTGTACTCGGCGGAATGCTCCTCGTCGGCGGGCGGGACGACCCCGGCCTTCTCGAACTGCGCGCCGCGCAGCACGAGCATGGTGGCGTCACCACCGTCGTCGAGGATCATGTTGGCGGGCTCGCCCGGCCAGGTGAGCATCTGCTCGGCGGCCCACCAGTACTCCTCGAGGGTCTCGCCCTTCCACGCGAAGACCGGCACACCCTTGGGCTCGGAGACGGTGCCGTGCGGGCCGACGACGACCGCGGCGGCGGCGTGGTCCTGGGTGGAGAAGATGTTGCACGACGCCCAGCGAACCTGCGCGCCGAGGTCGACCAGCGTTTCGATCAGGACAGCGGTCTGCACCGTCATGTGCAGGGAACCGGAGATACGGGCGCCCTTCAGCGGCTGCACGTCGTGGTATTCACGGCGCAGCGCCATCAGGCCCGGCATCTCGTGCTCGGCCAGGCGGATCTCTTTGCGGCCGAATTCGGCCTGCGACAGATCTGCCACCTTGTAATCGATGCCGTTGCGGACGTCGGCGGTGAGCTCGGTGCGCGGGGAGAGTTCTGAGGTCGTCACGCAGGCAAGGCTACCGTCTGCGGCCGCCCCTGTTCCCGCCTCCGCCCAGGTCGGAGTCAGGCGGGGGCGCGGTATCTGGCCAGCAACCGTCGCTGTTTGACCGGCGCCACGTTCGCCAGGCTGAGATCACCGCCGTAATGGGCGGCCACCCGGGGGTCCATCACCGCACGCCACAGGGGTGGGACGGCCGCGAGCAGGATCATGGTCGCGTACCCGGCGGGCAGCTGCGGTGACTCACTGGTGCTGCGCAGGGTCTGGTAGCGGCGGCCGGGGTTGGCGTGGTGGTCGCTGTGGCGCTGCAGATGGAACAGGAAGATGTTGGTGACCAGGCGGTCGGAGTTCCAGCTGTCGCGTGGGGAGCAGCGTTCGTAGCGCCCGTTGGGCTTGCGCGCGCGCAGCAGTCCGTAGTGCTCGACGTAGTTCACGGTCTCGAGCAGCATCACCCCGATCACGGCCTGCAGCGCCAGCCAGGGCACGATCGCGAGCCCGAAGACCAGCACCAGCGAACCGAACAGCAGCACCGACATCGACCACGCCTGCAGGATCTGATTGCCGGGGGTCCACCAGCCGAGACCCTTCCTGGCCAGGCGTGCGCGCTCCAGCTGGACGGCGGAGCGGAAGCCCCCGATCACGCTGCGCGGCAAGAACTCCCACAGCGACTCACCCATGCGGGCACTCGCCGGATCCTCGGGTGTCGCGACCCGCGCGTGATGGCCGCGATTGTGTTCGACGAAGAAGTGGCCGTACCCCGACTGGGCGAGCGCGATCTTCGACAGCAATCTTTCAGCACGCTCCACGCGGTGACCCAATTCGTGGGCGGCGTTGATGCCGATGCCGCTGACGAAGCCGACCGTGGTGGCCAGACCGAGCTTGTCGACGACATCGAGGTCGTTGCCCGCCCACATCGCGCAGGCCAGCAGCAGGCCGATGAGCTGGATGGGCAGGAACAGATAGGTGCACCAGCGGTAGTAGCGGTCGCGCGAGAGCGCCTCGTAGTCCTCGTCGCGGGGGTTGTTGCCGTCCTCGCCGACGATCCAGTCCAGGACGGGAATCGCGATCAGCACGATGACGGGACCGATCCACCAGAACGCTTCGGCGCCGGTGCGGTACACGAGCTGGGAGGGCAGCAGCGCGCACGCCGGCGCGATCAGCCCGAGAGCCCAGAGATACCGTTTGGGATCACGAAAACCCCCCGGTTTGCCAACCGTTTGCACACCCGCTCCGCTACAAAAAGACCAACTGCCGACGGATGTGAATACTGACAGACCAGGGGCACGTTACACAGCGGCCGCTCCTCAAACGTGGTGATGGTTACATCACCGCGAATAAGAGCTGATCACCCCTTATAGTGATCCGTCCCACTCCGTCTAGGGGCGAATACCGCGTGCCTGAACAATCGCCTCCACATAGGGACTCAGCAACGCGGCCATCTCGGCGGGTGCGTCGCGTTCGGGGACCGGCGGATTGGGGATGTAACTCAGCGCGATGCGCACCAGCGCGTGCGCGAGGACATCGGCCTCGGTGTCGGTGGCGTTCACCCAGCTGTGCTGGAAGACGTCGGCCAGCCGCGCGGTGGCGTGTTCGAGCAGGGGGCCCGCGTCGAGGGTGATGAGCCGCAGCAGATCGGGCTTCATCTCCCCGGCGAGCAGCGATCGGACCAGCGGGTCGGCCGCGGCGGCGAAGAAGAAGCCGGTCATGCCGTCGCGGATGGCCTCGTGCGCGTCGCCGACGTGCCGGTGGATCGCGTCGCGCACCTGGTCGACGAGGGAGTCGGCCAGGCGAAGCGCGTAGGACTGGGAAAGGCCCGCGCGCGACCCGAACTCGTTGTAGAGCGTCTGCCTGCTCACCCCGGCCCTGGCGGCCACGTCACCGAGGGTGATCTTGGACCAGTCCCGTTCGGTGAGCAGCTCGCGCATGGAGTCCAGGACCGAGGTGCGCAGTAGTTCGCGCGCGGCCTCCTGGTACGGCGGACGCGCACCCTGGCGCGCCGCGCTCACGAACGTTCGATCTCGACCATGAAGAAATCGGATTTGCGGGCACCGCAGTCCGGGCAGGTCCAGTCGTCGGGGATGTCGTCCCAGCGGGTGCCGGGGGCGATGCCGTCGTCGGGCCAGCCCTGCGCTTCGTCGTATTCGAATCCGCACTGGGCGCACTGGTAGAGCTTGTATTCGGTCATCGCGCTACTCCTACCGCCTCGAAATCGATCTTCTCCCGCACTCCGCAGTCCGGACAGCACCAGTCGTCCGGCACCGCCGACCACGGGGTACCCGCCGGAAAACCTTCGCGCGGAGCGCCTTCGGCTTCGTCGTAGACATAATCACAGACGGGGCATTTGTACGCACTCACGGCGCCTCCGTTCCATACTTCGCCAGCACCTGCTCGCGGCGCTTGGGCTCGATATTGGCCAAGGTGACATCGCCGCCGTAGTGCGCGAGCAACCGCTTGTCCATCACCTTGCGCCAGATCGGCGGGAAGTAGCTCAGCAGGATCATGCTGGCGTAACCGCTCGGCAGGTTCGGTGCGCCGTCCCAGCTGCGCAGCGTCTGGTAGCGACGGGTCGGGTAGGCGTGATGGTCGCTGTGGCGCTGCAGGTGGTAGAGGAAGATGTTGGTGACCAGGTGGTCGCTGTTCCAGCTGTGTTCGGGGGCGGGCCGCTCGTAGCGCCCGCTCGGTGTCTTCTGCCGGACCAGGCCGTAGTGCTCGAGGTAGTTCACCGACTCGAGCAGGCTGAATCCGATCACCGCCTGCAGGATCAGATACGGCAGCACCTCGATACCGAAGGCCAGGATCAGCCCGAGCCACAGCACCACCGACATCGCCCAGGCGTTGAGCACGTCGTTGCGCAGCGTCCACGGGCCCTTGTCCAGGCGGGCGAGCCGCTCCTTCTCGAGGTGCCAGGCCGAGCGCAGGCTGCCCCAGACGGTGCGCGGCCAGAAGGCCCAGAAGGTCTCGCCGAGACGGGAACTGGCCGGGTCCTCCGGGGTGGCGACCCGCACGTGGTGACCACGGTTGTGCTCGATGTAGAAGTGCCCGTAGAACGACTGGGCCAGCGCGATACGCGAGAGCCAGCGCTCCAATTCGACCTTCTTGTGGCCCAATTCGTGGGCGGTGTTGATCCCGATGCCGCCGATCATGCCGACGCTGATCGCGATGCCGATCTTGTCGACCACATTGGCGCCGCCGGGGAAGCCGAGCCAGTGCAGGTTGTCGGCGGTGATGATGTAGCAGGCGAAGATCAGCGAGGCGTACTGGAACGGCAGGTACAGGTAGGTCAGGTAGCGGTAGTACTTGTCGTTCTCCAGCTGTTCCATGACCTCGTCGGGCGGATTGTCGCCGTCTGGGCCGAAGAGCAGGTCGGCCAGCGGGATCACGATGTAGATCAGCACCGGGCCGAGCCAGAACGGCACTTCGGCCAGGCGGTGCCAGCCGAGCTGGTTGAGGCCCCAGATCATAGGGATCGCGATCGTGAACAGTCCGGTGGGGGCGAACAGGCCCCACAGCCACAGATATCGCTTGGAATCGCGCCATTGCGGCGGCGCTGCCGTCCGTTCGGACGGGTTGGCGTCGGTGGACATCGTTGTCTCCATCCTGAGGCACATCTCACACGTGTGATGTGCGTAACTCTCTGTCACAGACGATAGGCCGCTCCTCCGGTCGGTGTCTAGACAAATTTGTGAATTTGTAAAGTGGATAACGGGGAGATAACGGAAAAGGCGGCCACATCCGTTCGGATGCGGCCGCCACGATCGCCGGTCAGCGAGGGGTCAGGCTTTCAGCGCCACGTCGGCGCCAGGTGGTAGCCCGTCGACCGGCCACCACCGCAGATCGGTGGATTCGGCGCTGCGCACCGGGACCGCACCGGGCGGCGCGATGACCTCGAACAACAGGTCCAGATGACGAGTCGGCACACCGAGCGAACAGGTGATCGGATGCGCCTGCGCACCGTAGAGACCGGGCACCAGCGAAAGGTCGGGGATGCCGGATTCCTCGACGGCCTCGCGCAGCGCGGCGTCGGCGACGGTGTCGTCGCCGGGCTCGCAGTGGCCGCCCAACTGGATCCAGCGGCCCACGCGCGGGTGCAGGGTGAGGAGCACCTCGCGGCGGTCGTGCGACAGCACGATCGCTGAAGCGGTGATGTGGCCGGGCGCGTGTTCGCGCAGACAGCCGCGCGGTGCCGACCCGAGAAACGCCAGCATCGCTTCGCGCAGTGAGGAATCCGTGTCGGTGGGCGGTTTCCAGGAGGTGAGCAGTTCGGTCGCGGAGGCGTGCAGCGATTCGGCGCTCATGACGGTGTCTCCGCACCCGACCGGCGCCACATCGAGCCGACCGCACCGGGCCGCGCCGGGCGCCGCGCCGTCACCGGCCTGCTCACGGTCGGGCGGGCGACAGTGCGCCGACCGTAGCTGCGTGCCGCCCCCGAACGGCGCACAGTTCGACCCGATACGGGCCGGCGTCGCCGACCGTGGCCGCGCGCCGTCGCTGTGCGGTTCACAGTTCGACCAGACCGGGGCCGGGAGCGCCGACCGTGCGCGGCTCGGGTGTCTCCTGCGGATGACCGATCGCGATGGCGCCCAACGGATTCCAGTCGTCGGCGAGTCCGAGGACCTCGCGGGTCACCTCCGGTGCGAAGATCGTCGAGCCGATCCAGCAGCTGCCGAGACCGTCGGCCGCCAGCGCCACGAGCAGACCCTGCACGGCGGCACCGACGGCGACGGTGAACATCGTCTGCTCGGCCACCTGGCGACGCGCGTCCGGGTAGTCGTGCGCACCGTCGGGCACGCAGAACGGGATCACGACCTCCGGCGCGTCGGCCAGGATCCGCCCGCGCGCGACGCGACGTTCGATCCGCTCCGGGTCGAGGCCGTCGGCCGCGAGATCGGCACGCCACTTGTCGGCCATGGCGGCGAGCAGCCGGGCACGCACATCGCGATCGCGCAGCCAGACGAAGCGCACCGGCCGGGTGTGGTGCGGAGCCGGGGCGGTGAGACCGGCGGCGACGGCGGCCCTGAGCCGTTCCGGGTCGACCGGCTCGTCGCTGAACGCGCGCACCGAACGACGAAGCGGCACAGCCTGTTTGCGGCCGAGTTCGATCGCCTCGGCGGTGCCGAGCCAGAACAGGTCGTCCACCCCGCCGCGCAGCAGCGCCGCCGCGGTGGAGCCGTCGTCCACGGTCGGCAGGCCGCGGACCACCGCGATCGGCACCGCGCCGAGCTTGCCCTTCACCAGGTCGGCGGCGGCGGCCAGTTCGTCGGCGACGGCCACCTGCGTGACCTGCAGTTCGTTGCCCTGTCCGTCGACCGCGCCCGCGTAGTCGTGCAGCACGCGCAGGCCGGCCGAGCCGATGGCCGCGTCGATCTGGCCGTTGCGCCAGGCGCGGCCCATCGTGTCGGTGACGACCACGGCCACGTCGACGCCGAGCCGCTGGGCGACGGCCGCGCGCAGCGCTTTGGCGCTGGCATCGGGATCCACCGGGAGCAGCACCAATTCGCCCTCGGCCACATTGGAGCCGTCGACACCGGAGGCGGCCTGCACGATGCCGAGCCGGTTCTCGGTGATGAGGGTGCGGCCTTTGCGCGCGAGCACCCGCACCGCCTCGGCGTCGACCAGTTCGCGGCGGGCGGCGTCGCGTTCCTCGGGGTCGGTCGGGGCGGCGACGATGCGGCCCTCGGCCTTGGAGACGATCTTGCTCGTCACCACGAGGATGTCGCCGTCGGCGAGCCAGGGCGCCTGTGCCACAAGGTGTTCGGCGATGTCGTCGCCGGGCCGGAACTCCGGCAGACCGGTGACCGGCAGGATCCGCAGTTCGCCCGCCGCGTGGTCGGTCGGCGCGCTCACGCCTTCACCCCCGCCAGTTCGAGTGCGGCACGGGCCATTTCGGCCGTCGCCTCGGGATCGGACATGAGCAGCGGCACGCTGCGCACCTCCACACCGGGCACCTCGGCGGTGTCGGTGGAGTGGACGAGCCAGCCGTCGAGGATGCCGGTGGCCGAGCGGGCGCCGTAATGCCTGCCGACTCCTTCGGCCGTCGATTCCACCCCGATCACCTTCAGGCACTCATCGGCCATGCCGCGCAACGGCTTTCCGTCGATCACCGGAGACAGGCCGACGACCTTGGCTTCGGTGGTGCGCAACGCGCCGCGGATACCGGGCACGGCGAGGATCGATCCGATGCTCACGACGGGGTTCGAGGGGGCGAGCAACACGGCGTCAGCCGAGGCTATGATATCGGTCACATTTGGTGCGGGAGAGGCTTGTTCGGCGCCGATGGAGGCAAATCCGTGTGTCGGAAGCGCCGCGCGGTACCGCACCCACCATTCCTGGAAGTGGATCGCGCGACGTTCGCCAGCATTGTCGGGATCGCTGACCACCACGTGTGTTTCGCAGCGGTCGTCGGTTGCCGGAATGAGTTTCACGCCCGGCTGCCACCGATTGCACAGCGCTTCGGTGACCGCGGACAGCGGAAATCCGGCGCGCAACATCTCGGTGCGAATGAGGTGAGTGGCGATATCGCGATCGCCGAGCCCGAACCAATCGGGCTTGGCGTTGTATTTCGCCAGTTCCTCCTTGGCGTGCCAGGTCTCGTTCGCGTGGCCCCAGCCACGTTCGGGATCGATGCCACCACCGAGGGTGTACATGCAGGTGTCGAGGTCGGGACAGATGCGGAGGCCGTGCATCCAGACGTCGTCACCGACGTTGACGATGGCCGAGATATCAGCGTCGGGCAGCAGTTGCCTGATGCCGAGGAGGAACCGTGCACCCCCGACACCACCGACGAGAACGGCGATCTTGGGCTCGCGCACCGCGTGTTGTGCAGTCACAGGGACACAGCCTAAGTGGTGCCGGTTGCCGGGTTGTTTCCCCGTGCTGAAGAACAAAGTTGCTGGTCATTTGCCACGGCACATAACAAGATCAACACGAAAGGCGGGTCCGGAGTGTAACGGAAGGGTGACGGCGGGTTGACCACCGGCAAGTGCGGCGTGTCTAATCACAGACATGTCATTCCGGTCACCGCGAGAAGACATAGCGCGGGGGCGTTTGCGAGAGGGTGCCGGCGCGCCGGAAGGCAGGCTCGGGGAAGCCCGCGAGACTACGTCGCGGTGTTGGGCCGTCGGGGTTCTAGTTGGTCCGACGGAAATCATTCTGCGCTAACACATAGTGAGGAGGCGGAACGATGACCGAAAACCTGGTCTCGCCGACCGATTCCACAGCAGGCGCAGCTCACGCTGTCTGCGCTGAAACGAGCTGGCCGGAACCGGACGCGGCAAGCGAAGTCGCGGCCCCCCGGCTGAGTCTGGTCGTCACGGGCTTCGACGAAATGTTCGAGTCGATCGAAGAGCAGTGGCAGGAACGTGCCCTCTGCGCTCAGACCGACCCCGAGGCGTTCTTCCCGGAGAAGGGCGGCTCGACCCGTGAGGCCAAGCGCATCTGCTTGGGCTGTGAAGTGCGTGACCAGTGCCTGGAATACGCGCTGGCGCATGACGAACGTTTCGGCATCTGGGGCGGTCTCTCGGAACGAGAGCGTCGCAGGCTGAAGCGCGGAATCGGATAAGTGACTGTTCGAAAGTAGACTCTCCAGGCCTGGCCCGGAGCCACGCAGGCGCAGTACGTCGGTGTCTCCGGGCGAACGCCCGTTTACCGGTCAGGCGAGAGAGGCGAAGTACCCATGGCACGTTCCCGGCGACATCTTCCGGCGCCGACCGCTCGTTCGGTGACCCGCCGCGGTCGCGGTGTCCGTGGCCCCATGCTCCCGCCGACGGTGCCCGCCTGGCGCACGCGCGGGCAGAAATTCGACCGGCTGGTGCTCGAAGCCTTCGCACCGCTGGACACCCGCTGGCACGACCGGCTGACCAAACTCGACATCGCCGTCGACGATGTGCCGAAAATCCGTCCGCTGCATCCTGATTCGGTCACCTGGCCGGACGAGGTCGTCGCCGACGGGCCGGTCCCGCTCTCCCGGCTCATCCCCGCGGGCGTCGACCGTCACGGTGCCGCCACCCGCGCGCGCGTGGTGCTCTTCCGCAAGCCGCTCGAGCTGCGCGCCGCCGATCCCGACGATCTCGTCGAGCTGTTGCGCGAGGTCCTGGTGCAGCAGATCGCGACCTACTTGGGTGTCGATCCCGACCTGATCGACCCCGAACCGGAGTAGCGGCGCGCGAGAACGACGCCCTCGTCACCGCGTGTCCGTATCCACTTTTGTGGGCGGGAGGGTTAATCTCGACGTCGTGATCCCTATGCGTCGTTGCTGCCGACCCGGCTGCAAGAACCCGGCTGTAGCGACGCTGACGTATGTGTACTCCGACTCGACCGCCGTCGTCGGACCCCTGGCCACCGTCGCCGAACCGCATTCCTGGGATCTGTGCGAAACGCACGCCTGCCGCATCACCGCCCCCAAGGGCTGGGAACTGGTGCGCCACGAGGGCGGCTTCTCCTCCAGCACCCCCGACGACGACGATCTCACCGCCCTGGCCGAAGCCGTTCGCGAAGCAGGCCTACGCCGCCGCCCCGCCGAACCCGACCAGCCCGGCTACCGCGACACCGCCACCCCGGCCCCGCGCCAAACCCGCACCGGCCGCCGCGGCCACCTACGAGTCCTCCCCGACCCATAAACTGTCCCGCCGCTGTCCCGCCTCCCCGCGACTTCAGGCCGGACTCGTGCGCGGAGAGACCTGCGTTGGCGGCCAGACTCACGTACCGGGTCACCGGAGCCCGTGCCCGGGGAGTTACCCATGTGCTTGCGAGATCCGGCGTTGCGACTCCGGGCCACGTGCCGCTCGTTTTGCCCGCCCACGCCGCCTCCCCCCACACCTGAGTCCGACCAAAAGTCCCGCGGGCAGCGGGTGAGCACATGGGTAACTCACCGGGCACGAGCAAACCCGGCACCCACCCATGTCTGGCCGCCAACGACACCTCCCCCGCGCCTGAGTCTGGCCAAAAGACCCGGGGAGGCGGGTGAGCTAGGCTTTGCGGCATGACGACCCTCGCGCGCTCTGGCGAACTCGTGAACGCCGTGATCAAGGCTTATGACGTCCGCGGGGTGGTGGGCGAGCAGATCGACGCAGGGTTCGTGCGCGATGTCGGTGCCTCTTTCGCCCGGTTGATGCGTGCCGAAGGCGCCGAGCGCGTCGTCATCGGCCATGACATGCGGGAGTCCTCCCCCGAGCTGGCCGAGGCGTTCGCCCAGGGCGTGCAGGGTCAGGGTCTGGATGTGGTGCACATCGGGCTCGCCTCCACCGATCAGCTGTACTTCGCCTCCGGCAGGCTCGGCTGTCCGGGCGCCATGTTCACCGCCAGCCACAACCCCGCCAAGTACAACGGCATCAAGCTGTGCCGGGCCAACGCGCTGCCGGTGGGTCAGGACAGCGGTCTCGCCACCATCGCGGCCGAGGTCGTGTCGGGTGTGCCCGCCTACGACGGTGCGCCCGGTTCCGCCTCGACCGTCGATCTGCTCGCCGACTACGCGAGCTTCCTGCGCGAGCTGGTGGATCTCGACGAGGTCCGTCCGCTCACCATCGCGGTCGACGCGGGCAACGGCATGGGCGGCCACACCGTCCCCGCTGTGCTCGGAACGCTCGGGCCCGTCACCATCGTGCCGCTGTACTTCGAGCTCGACGGCTCCTTCCCCAACCACGAGGCCAACCCCCTCGACCCGAAGAACCTCGTCGACCTGCAGGCGCTGGTGCGCTCGAGCGGCGCCGACATCGGCCTGGCCTTCGACGGTGACGCCGACCGTTGCTTCGTCGTCGACGAGCGGGGCGAGCCGGTGTCGCCGTCGGCGATCACGGCTTTGGTCGCGCAGCGGGAGCTGGCCAAGGAGCCGGGGTCGACCGTCATCCACAACCTCATCACCTCCCGCGCGGTGCCCGAGCTGGTCGAGGAACTCGGTGGCAAGCCGGTGCGCACGCGGGTCGGTCATTCGTTCATCAAGCAGGAGATGGCCGCCACCGGCGCGGTGTTCGGTGGCGAGCACTCCGCGCACTACTACTTCCGCGACTTCTGGGGTGCCGACTCGGGCATGCTCGCCGCGCTGCACGTGCTCGCCGCACTCGGTGAGGGCGACCGGCCGGTGTCGGAACTGATGGCCGCCTACGACGTGTACGCGGCCTCGGGCGAGATCAACTCGACCGTCGCCGACGCCGCCGACCGCACCGCCGCCGTGCTCGCGGCCTTCGCCGACCGCACCGTGTCGGTGGACCGCCTCGACGGCGTCACCGTCGACCTGGGCGACCACGCCTGGTTCAACCTGCGCGCCTCCAACACCGAACCCCTGCTCCGACTCAACGTCGAGGCCGGATCGCAGGCCGAAGTAAACGCACTCGTGACCGAGATCCTGAGCATCGTCCGCGCCTGACTGGGAACATGGGAACCAGGATGCGGAACCACATGATCAGGGACCGGCAGAACGAGTCCAACGGCTCTGTTCGACACCGAGATCCTGAGCATCGTCCGCGCCTGACTGGGAACATGGGAACCAGACGGCCGTGGAGCACACAGCGCGATGAGGGGAGGTGGACTCGGCGATGATCGCTGGAACACCGGTTTTCGACCTCGATGATGCCGCGTCGCTCGAGGCGGCCGACACCGGCGGCTTCTTACGGTCGGCGGCCTCGGGTGGGGCCCAGGTACGGGCCACCGCCGCCGCGGTCGCCGAGACCTCACTGATCGAACGTCTGTCGCAATTGCGGCCGCGCAGCCTGGTGCTCGTCACCGGATCGGGGCGGGCCGCCCGGGCAGCCGGACTGCTGGTCGCCACCCTGGGTGACCGTGCCGGACTGCCGATCGTGCCCGTCACCGCGTTGCCGCCGTGGGTCGGGCCGCTGGACGTGGTGCTCGTCGCCGGTGACGACGCCGGCGACCCGCGCCTGATCGACGCCGTCGACCGGGCCGTGCGGCGCAGCGCCGAAGTGGTGATCGCCGCCCCCAACGAGGGCCCGCTGCGGGCGGTCGCCGCCGGTCGCGCGATCGTGCTCGAACCTCGCGTGCCCGTGCTCGACCACAACCGGCTGCTGCGTTTCCTCGCCGTCGGCATCGCGGTGCTGCGCGGTATCGACGCCCAGCGCAGTGTCCCCGCCACCCCCGATCTGACCGCGCTCGCCGACGTGCTCGACGCCGAGGCCCTGCGCGACGGGCCACACAACGAGGTGTTCCACAACCCGGCCAAGACCCTCGCGACCCGCATGCACGGCGTCGGCGTCGTCCTGGCCGGTGACTCCCCCGCCGCGGTCGAGCTGGCCGGGCACGGCACCGAGGTGCTGTTGCAGTCGGCGGGCAAGCTGGCCTCGGCGGCCGATCTGGCCGACACGGTCGCCGCCGTCGGCAGGCTCGCCCAGGCGGCCGGTGGTGCCGCGCCCGGTTTCGATCCGCTGTTCCACGACGAGGAACTCGACGGTCCGGCCCCGGTCGACCGGGTGCGTGTGCTCGCCCTCAGCGTGCACCCCGATCAGGCGGCCGCGCGCCGCAAGCTGGCCGTGTTCGAGGGCGCGGGCGGCGGGCTCGTCGACGCCGATCTCGTGCACGCCGATGTCGACGTACTCCAGTCCCAGCTCGCCGAACCCGGCTCGGAACCGTCCGCCGAGAGCGCGACCGCCACGTCCGCCGCAGGGGGCGGGCACGGCAGTGAACTCGTGCAACTGGCGGTGCTCGCACTGCGGCTCGACATGGCCGCGGCCTACCTTCGCCTCGGCTCGCACAGTGCGGCCGCGAGCGACCAGGACCGATATCACGACGGGGGACGCTACTAGTGCAGGAACTCGTTGGTGCGCTGCGTTCTTACGCATGGGGATCGCGCACCGCGCTCGCTCGGTTGTGTGGCAGGCCGGTGCCCTCGGCGCATCCGGAGGCCGAACTGTGGTTCGGCGCGCACCCCGCCGACCCCGCGCACGTGAAGTCCAACGGCAGTTCGCGTTCGCTGCTCGAGGTATTGGCCGCCGATCCGGTGCGCGAATTGGGCCCGGTCGCCGAGGGTTTCGGTCCACGACTGCCGTTCCTGCTGAAGATCCTCGCGGCGGAGGAACCGCTGTCGCTGCAGGCGCATCCGAGTTCGGCGCAGGCGCTTGCCGGTTTCCAGCGGGAGAACCGTGTCGGTGTGCCGCTCGACTCGCCGCTGCGCAACTACCGCGACGACAGCCACAAACCCGAACTGGTCGTCGCGCTGGAGCGATTCGAGGCGCTTGCCGGTTTCCGCGACCCGCAGCGCACCGTCGACCTGCTGCGCGCCCTGAACGTGCCCGGTCTCAGCGTGTACGCCGAACTGCTTGCGGCCCAACCCGATTCGGCGGGCCTGCGCACGCTGTTCACCACCTGGATCACCCTGCCGCCCGCCGCCCTCGCCACCCTGCTGCCCACGGTGCTCGAGGGATGCGTGCGGTACCTGTCGGGCACCGGACCACGCGAGTTCACCGCCGAGGTCCGCACCGCGCTGGAACTGGCCGAGGTGTACCCCGGTGACGCGGGGGTGCTCGCCGCGCTGCTGCTCAACCGGCTCACCCTCGAACCGGGCCAGGGCCTGTTCCTCGCCGCCGGAAATCTGCACGCCTACCTGCGCGGCGTCGGCGTGGAGATCATGGCCAACTCCGACAATGTGCTGCGCGGCGGGCTCACCCCCAAGCATGTCGACGTGCCGGAGTTGCTGCGCGTGCTCGACTTCGAACCCATCGACCTGCCGGTGATCGAACCCGAACCCGGCCCCGACGGCAGCGTCCGCTACCAGACCCCGGCTCCCGAATTCGCGCTGTGCCGGTTCGATCTGGCGCCCGACGCCGAACCCGTCGCCCTCGCCGACGCCGGACCCGGCATCGTGCTGTGCACGCACGGAACGATCGAATTGCGTCACGACGGGCGCGAACTCACCTTGGCGCCGGGCAGCGCCGCCTGGATCTCAGCGGCCGACACCGACATCCGCGCGCGAGCACTCGGCGGTGCCGCGCAGCTGTTCAGCGCCTGCGTGGGCGACGGGAACTAGCGTCGGGGCGAACTTTTCGCGCCACTCCCCTTAGGCTGTTGCGAGCAAAGCGTGTTCGGCGAAGCGGGAGGACGGGGACAAGATGTCGGCTGGTGGCGGCAAGAAGGCGATCATCGCCGCATTGACGGCCAATGCGGGAATCGCGGTGGCCAAGTTCATCGGCGCGGCGATCACCGGATCGGCGTCGATGCTGGCCGAGGCGGTGCACTCGGTGGCCGACACCTCCAATCAGGGTCTGCTGCTGTTCGGCCAGCGTGCCGCGGCGAAGGACGCCGACGAACTGCACCAGTTCGGCTACGGGCGCAACCGGTACTTCTATTCGTTCGTCGTGGCGCTGGTGCTGTTCACCCTCGGCTCGGTATACGCGATCTACGAGGGCATCCACAAGATCCAGCACCCCGAGGAACTGAGTCAGCCGATCGTCGCGATCGTCATCCTCGGTATCGCGATCGGCCTCGAGACGTACAGTTTCATGACCGCGGTGCGCGAGTCGCGCCCCCTCAAGGGTGATGCCAGCTGGTGGCGGTTCATCCGCACCTCCCGCAGCCCGGAGCTGCCCGTGGTGCTGCTCGAGGACACCGGCGCCCTGATCGGTCTGATCCTGGCCTTCGGCGCGGTCGGACTCACCATGATCACCGACGATCCCGTCTACGACGGCATCGGCACCCTGTGCATCGGCGTGCTGCTCGGCATCATCGCGGTGGTGCTCATCATCGAGATGAAGAGCCTGCTCATCGGCGAGGGCGCCACCCCCGAACAGGATCGCGCCATCCGCGACAACCTGATCGACGGCGAGAAGATCACCTCCGTCATCCACCTCAAGTCCGAGTACATCGGTCCGGAGGAAATGCTCGTCGCCGCGAAGGTGGCCATCGCGCCCGGCCTCGGGATCTCCGATGTCGCCGATGCCATCGATGCCGCCGAGACACGCGTTCGCACCGCGGTCCCGTTCGCCCGCCTGATCTACCTCGAGCCCGACCTGTACCGACAGGCGAAGTAGACACGGCCCCGGGTCGGGGGCAGAGGCCCTGCGCGGCCGGTAGCGTGCCCCGGTATGGCCGCTGAAGGTGGAGACAGCAAGATCGCGATCCTGGCCGCGCTCGGCGCGAACGCCGGGATCATGGTCGCGAAGTTCATCGGTGCGTTCATCACGGGCTCGTCGTCCATGCTGGCCGAGGCCGTGCACTCGGTCGCCGACACCGGCAACGAGGCGCTGCTGCTGGTCGGCCGCAACCGGGCCGAGCAGGCGCCCGACGTGCTGCACCCCTTCGGTTACACGCGCAACCGGTACTTCTATTCGTTCGTCGTGGCGCTTGTGCTGTTCACGATGGGCTGCCTGTTCGCGCTGAACGAGGCGGTGCACAAGATCCGGTTCCCACACGAACTGGAGTCGCCCGGGGTCGCGATCGCGATTCTGCTGGTGTCGATGCTGCTCGAGGGCTTCAGTTTCCGCACCGCGCGCCGGGAATCGGAGCCGTTGAAGGGCAAGCACTCCTGGTGGCATTTCATCCGCAACAGCCGCAATCCCGAGCTGCCGGTGGTGCTGCTCGAAGACCTGGGCGCACTGGTCGGGTTGATGTTCGCGCTGGCCGGTGTGGGCCTGACGGTGCTCACCGGCAACGGGGTGTGGGACGGCATCGGCACGCTGCTCATCGGCCTGCTGCTCGGCTTCAACGCCATCGTGCTGATCGTGGAGACCAAGAGCCTGATCATCGGTGAGGGCGCCACCGCCGCCGAGGACCGGGCCATCCGCGACGCGCTGCTGGCCGATCCGCGCATCGTGCGGGTGCTTCGCCTGCAGACGCAGTACCTCGGTCCGGAGGACCTGCTGGTGAACGCCAAGATCGCCATGCAGCCCGAACTCGACATCAGCCGGGTGGGTGCCGCGATCGACGCGGCCGACGCCCGCATCCGCGAGGCGGCACCGAGCGTGCGCACGGTCTATCTCGAACCCGACGTGTTCCGGCCGGAGAAGGCCGGTGCCACCGGCAGTCACCGATAGGCGGGTTCCTCGCCGCGCAACAGGTCGAGTGGGTCGGTGACGATGCCGAACCGGGTGCGCAACATGTGGTGTGTCGCGTGTAGTCCGGACATACCGTGCACGCCGGGGCCGGGGGACGTCGACGACGAACACAGGTAGGTGCCGGGAATCGGAGTGGCGTACGGGTTCCAGCGGGCCAGGGGCCGGAACACGGTCTGGCGCAGGGTCATCGCGCCCGCCGAGATATCGCCACCGATGTAGTTGGCGTTGTGGGCGGGCATGAACGCGGCCGGGCGCACGTGCTTGGCGAGGATGAGGTCGCGGAAGCCGGGAGCGAAGCGTTCCACCTGGGCGATCACGTCCTCGCTGATATCGCGATCGGATCCGTTGGGGACGTGGGCGTAGGTGTAGAAGGTGTGCTTGCCCTCGGGTGCGCGGGTGCTGTCGACGACGCCGGGCTGAATGGCCAGTACATACGGGCGATCGGCGAATCGCCCCGCGGCGATCTGCTTTTCGGCCCGCATCGCCTCGGCTCGGGTGCCGATCAGGTGCAGGGTGCCTGCCAGGTCGGCGCCGGGTGCGGTCCACGGCACCGGGCCCGACAGGGCGAAGTCGACCTTGCACGCCGCCCCGCCGTAGCGGAAACGGCCGAGGCTGTTGCGGTAGCGCTCGGGAAGGCGGTCACCGGCGATGCGCAGCAGTTCGGCGGGTGAGGTGTCGAACAGGACGGCGCGGGCGGTGGCGAGTTCGGCGAAATCGTCGACGCGATGACCGGTGACCACCTCACCGCCGAGGCGTTCCAGCTCCGCGATCAGCGCGTCGGGGATGGCCTGGCTGCCGCCGCGCGGGATCACCCAGCCACCCGCGTGGGCGAGGGTGCCGAGCAGCAGTCCGGCGCCGACGGCGGGAATGGCGCGCGGCTGGGTGATGGCGTGGGTGGCCACACCGGTGAGCATGGCGGGGGCGGCGTCCTCGTGAAAACGGTTGTTCCACAGCGGTGATGCCTGTTCGAGCACCCGCAGCCCGAATCGCACACCCGTCGGGACGTTCAGCGGCGGGTGCCGCAGGTCCGACATCGCCAGCTCCACCACCGCGGGCCAGTGTTCGACCAGCGGGGCGAACAGCGAACGCCACGCCGGACCGTCGCGGCCGAGGTCGGCGACCGTGGATTCCAGATTGCGCCAGGCCAGTCCGGCGACGCCGCCGTCGAGCGGATGCGCGTAGGAGACGGTGGGGGCGAGTAGTTCCACACCGTGCGCGGCGAGGTCGAACGCACGGAAGAACGGTGAGGCCAAGGCCATGGGGTGCGCGCCCGCGCACACATCGTGATGGAAGCCCGGCAGGGTCAGCTCGGCGGTACGTGAACCACCACCCGGCTGCTCCTGTGCCTCGAGTACCCGCACCGAGAGTCCGGCACGCGCGGCGATCACCGCCGCGGCGAGCCCGTTCGGCCCCGAACCGACCACTACGACTTCGGCCATCGCCGTCCCTTCGCCGACCGACTTTCTCTCCAACCTACGCGGCGAATCCGCGCCGACGGGCGAGTGGCGCGTCACGTCCCGGTGCCGGACCGGGGCCCGTCGGTGTGTCCGGTCCCCGGGTTGTGATGCCGCGCACACGGCGATGATTTCGGAAGGTGCGCGCCGTCTTCACCGGTAACGAGCACGAGGAGAGATTCATGGCAAACGCACCGCACGGCCCCGCGTCCTACTTTCCTACCATCGAGACCAAATACGGTCGGCCAGTGGACGAATGGCTGACGATGCTCGCCGCCACCGACGGCTCCCACAGCGTGCTGGTGAA
Source organism: Nocardia sp. JW2 (assembly GCF_051843015.1). Classification (NCBI taxonomy): domain Bacteria; kingdom Bacillati; phylum Actinomycetota; class Actinomycetes; order Mycobacteriales; family Nocardiaceae; genus Nocardia; species Nocardia sp. JW2. The sequence continues at coordinate 120,372 of NZ_JBPXLK010000007.1, read as the reverse complement.
CTGGCTGAAGTCCGAGCACGGCCTCGGGCACGGGCACGCGACCGCGCTGGTGCAGTTCCACCTCAACCCGGGGAAGTGGGCCCGCGCCTGAACACCGGAACAGTGAGCCGGCCCCGAGCGAGACGGGGCCGGTCCACTGTTCTACTGCACTGCGATAGTGGCAGGCTCGGTCACGGGCTTGGGCTCGGTCTCGGGCTTGGGCTCGGGGGCGCCGTGATCGTCGTCGACCATGGCCTCCTCGTCGAAGGGAAGCTCGCGGTCGAGAACGCGGCGGGTGCGGTCGGCGTCGACGGTCTTGGTCCAGGTGCCGATGAGCAGGGTGGCGACAGCGTTGCCCGAGAAGTTGGTCAGCGCACGGGCTTCGGACATGAACCGGTCGATGCCGACGATCAGGCCGACACCGTCGAGGAGTTCGGGGCGGTGGCTCTGCAGACCGCCCGCCAGCGTTGCCAGGCCCGCACCGGTGACGCCCGCCGCGCCCTTGGACGCGATGATCATGAACAGCAGCAGGCCGATCTGCTCGCCGATACTCAGCGGCTGACCGAGGGCGTCGGCGATGAAGATCGAGGCCATCGTCAGGTAGATGGCCGTGCCGTCGAGGTTGAACGAGTACCCGGTCGGCACGACGACACCGACCGTGGTCTTCTCGACACCGGCGTGCTCCATTTTGGCGATCAGCCGTGGCAGCGCCGACTCCGACGACGAGGTCGCCACGATCAGCAGGTACTCCCGGGCCAGGTACCGGCACAACTTCAGGATCGACACACCCGACACGATCCGCAGCACCGCGCCGAGCACACCGAAGACGAACACCAGGCAGGTCAGGTAGAACGCGATCATCAGCGTCGCCAGCTCCACGACCGCCGACCAGCCCGTGCGCCCGACGACATTGGCGATCGCACCGAAGGCACCGATCGGCGCCAGCCACAGGATCATCGACAGGATCCGGAACACGAGCTTCTGCCCGAGCGACACCGCTCGCAGGATCGGCTCGCCCGCCGCGCCCATCGCCTGCACCGCGAATCCGACGAGCAGGGCCACGAACAGCGCCTGCAGCACGCTGCCCGCCGTCAGCGAGGACACCAGCGTGGTCGGCACGATGTTCTGGATGAAGTCCCAGGTACCACCCGCACCGTGCGCCTGCTCGGCGTACTTGGCGCCCGCACCGGGCTTGGCCGCGCCGAGCCCGGAGCCGGGTTCGATCAGGTTGCCGACCACCAGACCGATACCGAGCGCGGCCGTCGACATGGCGAGGAAGTAGGCGATGGCCAGGCCGCCGACCTTGCCGACGGTGGCCGCTGCCCGCACCGAACCGATGCCGAGCACGATGGTGCAGAAGATGACCGGCGCGATCATCATCTTGATCAGATTCACGAACAGGGTGCCCAGCGGCGCCAGTGACTGACCGAACTCCGGTGCCAGCCTGCCGACGAGAATGCCCGCGAGCACCGCGATAATCACCGCGATGTACAGCCAGTGGGTATGGTCTCGTTTTCGCGCGGTGGTTGTGCTCATGGCAGCGAGCATGCACCGCTAGTGTGATCGCCGTCACGTTTGGTACATAACGTGCTTTAGGTACATAACGTTCAGTTCGAGGTCGGAGGGCAGGATGCGACGAGGACGACTGTCGCTTGCCGGACAGGCCTTCGTGTGGCAGCTGGTGGTGCTGGCGCTGATGATCGGCACGGGTACGGTGCTCGCCGTGCTCGACGCCAGACGCGACCACGATGTGGCCACGGAACTTCAGGTCAGGGATGTCGCCGTGTCGGTGGCGAGGGCGCCGTCGACGCTGGCGGCGGTGAGTTCGCCGTATCCGAGCGGGCTGCTGCAACCGACCACCGAGCGGATCCGGGCCGATACCGGAATGGACTTCATCGTGGTGATGGCGCCGGACCGCACCCGCTACACCCACACGAATCCGGAGATGATCGGCAAGCCGTTCTCCGGCAGCATCGACCGGGCGCTGGCCGGGCAGACGTTCACCGAGACGTTCACCGGCACGCTCGGCCCGTCGATCCGGGCGGTGACGCCGGTCTACGACCGCGGCCGGGTGGTCGCGCTGGTGTCGGCGGGGGTCACGAGGGCCAGGATCGGCACCCAGGTGGCCTCGCAGCTGCCGCTGATCCTCGGGGTGAGCGCGGCCGGACTCGCGCTGGCCGCCTTCTCCTCGTTCCTGCTCAGCAGGCGGCTGCGCAGGCAGACCCACGGCCTGGCGCCCGACGAGTTGCGCGCGCTCTACGAGCACCACGACGCGGTGCTGCATTCGGTCCACGAGGGTCTCGTGGTGTTCGGCACCGGCCAGGGGCCCGCGGAGGTGGTCAACGACCAGGCGCGCACCCTGCTCGATCTGCCGCAGGGCCCGGTGTATCGCGACGACCTGCCCGTCTCGTTGCGCCAGGAGCGCCCGGGCGTGGTGCGCGACGAAACGCATGTGACGACCGACCGCGTGCTGCTGGTGAACCAGGACGTGGTGACCTGGGAGGGCGAGCAGATCGGCACCGTGCTCACCATCCGCGACCAGACCGAGCTGCGCGCGGTGCTCGGCGAGCTCGACACGGTGCGCAATTTCGCCGAGTCGCTGCGCGCCCAGGCGCACGAGGCGGCCAACAAACTGCACACCGTGGTCACCATGGTCGAGCTCGGCAGGCCCGACGAGGCGGTGGCGTTCGCCACCGACGAGCTCGCGCTCTCGCAGGTGCTCATCGACCGGCTGCTGGCGGCCGTCGGTGACGCGGCGCTGGCGGCGCTGCTGCTCGGCAAGGTGGACCAGGCCGCCGAGCGCGGGGTGAGTCTCGCCATCAGCGAGGACACCGCGCTCGATTCCACCGACCCGCTCTCGGCGCAGGAAACCGTGACGCTGGTCGGCAACCTGGTCGACAACGCCATCGACGCCGCCGCGGGCACCATCGACAAGCGGGTCGAGGTGTCGGTGAGTCACCGCGACGGGCACCTGTGTGTGCGCGTCTCCGACAGCGGCCCCGGCATGTCGGCGCAGATGTTCGAGCGCGCCGCCGAACGCGGCTACACGACCAAATCCGATCATGCCGGCCTCGGCCTGGCACTCGTGCACCGTCTCGTCGATCGACACGGCGGTGCCATCACCACAACGGCCGCACCACACAGCGCGGTCACCGTCCGAATTCCGTTGAGGGAGAACCCATGATCCGCGTCCTGATCGTCGAGGACGAACCGTTGATCGCCCAGGCACACCGGGCCTATCTCGAACGGCTCGACGGGTTCGTCACCGGCGGCGTCGCCCATACCGGTCACGACGCGCTCAATCTCGCCGCGTCGGCGATCGCCGACGGCAATCCGTTCCACCTGGTGCTGATGGATATCGGGCTGCCCGACATCAACGGTCTCGAGGTGGCCGCCGCGCTCAACGGACTCTCCCCGCGTCCCGACGTCATCGCGATCACCTCGGCGCGCGAGCTGACCATGGTCCGCAGCGCCGTCGCACACGGGGTGGTGCTGTATCTGCTCAAGCCGTTCACCTTCGCCGCCTTTCGCGAGAAGCTGGAACGCTACCGGGATTTCGACACCGCCCTGCCCGCGGGCGAAGCGGCGCTGTCGCAGTACGACATCGACCGCGCCCTCGGCGCGTTGCGCACCGCCGACCAGCGCGCCGGCGCCCCGAAGGGCGTTGTGCAGCACACCCTCGAGGAGGTGTCGCGGGCGGTGCGCGCGGCCGAGGCGGGCATCACCGCCACCGATGCCGCCGCTGCCGTCGGCGTTTCCCGGATCACCGCGTGGCGGTATCTCGAGAAGCTCGCCGACGACGGCCTCGCCGAACGCCGGGCCGACTACGGCCGGGCGGGGCGCCCGAAAACCCGCTACCGCTGGCGGGTTTCGACCTAGCTCACCCCTGGGTGGTGGCGCCCGCCAGATTGTCGGGCGCCCCGGTGCGCGCCACCGGACCGAGGTCGACCGGCATGTGCTCGAACCCGTGCAGGGTGAACAGATTGCGGCGGACCGGTTCTTCGCGTAAGCGCAGATCCGGGTAGCGGGCGTAGAGCGCGCGCAGGGCATGCACCGCTTCCATCCTGGCCAGGCTCGCGCCGAGGCAGGCGTGGATGCCGCTGCTGAAGGCCACGTGCTCCTTGGCATTCGGGCGGTCGATGTCGAAGCGGTCCGGATCGGCGAAGACCGAGGGGTCGCGGTTGGCACCGGCCAGCGACAGGATGACGGTGGCGCCCGCCTTCACCGTCATCCCGTCGACCTCGACGTCCTCGAGCGCCACCCGGGCGGTGGTCTGCACGGGTGGGTCGAACCGCAGCGTCTCCTCCACCACGTCGGGCCAGCGATCGGGGTCGTTCTGGGCGATGGCGAGCTGGTCGGGGTTGGCCGACAGCGCGGCCACCGCGTTCCCGATGAGGTTGACCGTGGTCTCGAAGCCCGCGCCCATCAGCAGTCCCGCGCCCGCCTGCAGTTCGCGCATCGTGAGGTCGCCGGAGGTGACCAGGCTGGAGAGGATGTCGTCGCCCGGTTCCTCGCGCAGCTTCTCGATGTGCTCGGCCAGATAGTCGGCCAGGGTGTCGGTGGCGGCCATCGCCTCCCGGTAGGAGCGCCACGAGGTGCCGATGTCGAGCAGCGGGGTGACGCGGTCGCCCCAGCGCAGGAACAGCTCGCGGTCGGCGGCGGGGAACCCGAGCATCTCGGCGATGATCGCGATCGGCACCTGGGCCGCGAAATCGGTGACGAGGTCGGTCGAGCCGTGCGCGGGCATCGCGTCGAGCAGTTCGGTGGTGACGGTTTCGACCCGGTCGCGCAGCCTGCCGATGGCACGCGGGGTGAAGGCCGACGCCACCGGCTTGCGCATCCTGGTGTGCTCGGGCGGATTGAGCACGAGCATCGACGGCGGCTCGACCGGGCTCGGCGGCGGAACCACTCGTTCGGCCAACTTGCGCAACGGCGGTGGCACCTCGGGGCCCAATGCCGGGAAGACACCGAATCTGTTGTCGCGCAGGATGCTTCGCACCTGCGCGTGCTCGAAGCACGCGTACGCCAACGGCGTGCGTCGCAGACCGGGGCCGCGCAGTTCCTCGATGAGCGGGTAGGGATCGCGCAGCCCCCGCTCGCCGGCGAGCAGGGTGGCGAAGGTGTCGCCGCGCCGCGCACGCCAGCGCAGGAAGGCACGGGGAATCCCGTGCTGCGCCGACCAGCGGATCCAGTACCCGACGTTCATAGCCGCCCCTTTGCGCCGTACTGCCGAAGATGTCTTCCACAGTACGGACGGGGTGTGACAGAAACCACGTTCCTCGGGCGGAGGCCGACCTATACCCAGGTAGGAGACGAGCGGCTCAGCGCCGCACGGTCACCCGCTCGGTCTCGGCGCGGTGCTCGGTGGCGGTCGCGTCGGGATTGACCACCTGCACCAGCGACGCACCGGCGCCGAGAACGGCGAGGTACCCGTCGATCAGCTCGGCCGCGGTGTCCCACGATGCGCTCGACAGCACCCGGTCACCGGCGGAAATACCCTGCAGCGCCGCCGATTTCTTCGCCGCGTCGAGGACCTCCCCCACCGACATACCGTCGAGGGCGGCCCGGAAACCACCGGGCAGGAACTGGTCGCCGTGCACGCGCACCGCGGTGGCGAAATCGGTGACACCGACCGGCAGGTCGCGCACGGGTGTGCCCATGGCGTCCAGCGACAGCACCGCGACCTCGTCGACGCCGTCGGCGTCGTCGAGCCGGTCGGGCGTCACCAGGGCGAGGTCGGCGTCCGGATCGGGGCTGAGCACCACTTCGGTTCCGGCCCACCAGCAGCCGAGCAGCACCGCGGCCGTCTGCCAGTGCGCGGGCAGCAGCACCGCGACCCGCGCGCCGGGGGTGAGCGCGAACTCGTCGCGGATCAGGTTGGCGGTCTTGGCCGCCCAGTTGGCCAACGTCAGCCCGGACAGTTCGATGCGGGCGCCGGTGGCGTCGTCGTACCAGGTGACGCGCGGTCCGGCGGGATCGCGTTCGAGGATCGGGTCGAGGAGGGCGTCGGTCAGTGTCGAATTGGGCTCACGCATTGGTCAATTCACGCATTTCGGTCCGTTCTGGCCTGCGTCGATCGGCGGGGCGGGCGGTACTGGCGTGGCGGTCGCCGAGGATGTTCCGTCGAAATCGAACATGCCTGCCGCGGCCGAGCCGGGACCAGAGTAGTCGCTCGCCAGCACCACGCTCACCGAATCCGCCGACAGCGACGGATCCGCGACCACGGTCAGGCCGCCGAGTTCCTCGGCCACCGCGACGGCCTTGGGATCGGCGCTGTCGGCGGCGAGCACCCGGCTCGAGCTCACACTCCCCCCGGAATAGTTCCCGACCAGACCCTCGCGGAAACCCTTACCCGTCAACGCGGCGGCGACCTTGGCCGCGAGACCCGTCGCACCACCGGCGTTGAACACGCTCACCGTCACCGTCGACGGGTCGACCTTCTGCTTCTCCTCGGCCGGCTTCTCCTCGCCGACCAGCGCGCCCACATAGTCCTGCACGGCCTTCGGTTCCACCCGCACCACGGATTCGCCCTCGGCCGTCATGCTGTTGAGGTCGGCGACAGGAATGGTGTCGAACTCGACCTGGCCACCGGACAGGTCCTTGAGCTGCTGCAGGAAGGCAAGCACGTCCCAGTCGTCGTCGAGGACGACCGTGCGCCCGACGGCTTCGCTGATCTCGCTGAGCTTGCCGGGATCGGCCAGCGTCCTGGCATTGAGCAGCTGACCCACCAGCTGGGCCATGAAGACCTGCTGACGCACGATCCGGTCGATGTCGCCACGCGGCAGATCGTGGCGCTGCCGCACGAAACTCAATGCCTGCGCACCGTCGAGACGCTGATTGCCCGCCGGGAACTGCGCGCCGGACATGTATTCGTCGACAGCATTGTTCAGGCACACCTCCACCCCGCCGACGGCATCGGTGAGCAGCACGAACCCGAGCAGGCTCACCTCGGCGTAGTGGTCGACGGTGACACCGGTGAGATTGGCCACCGACTTGATCAGCGCCTGTCTGCCCGCCTTGGTCGAGTCGCGTTCGGCGTCGGCCTCGGCGTCGCCGTCGGCGAGCATCTTGGCGCGTTCGGTCTCTTTCGTCGCGCCGTAGGCGGAGTTGATCTTGGCCTTGCCCTGACCTGGGATATCGACGTAGGAGTCGCGGGGGATGGAGATGGCGGTGGCGGAGCGGCCGTCGTTGGGGACGCGGACCAGCACGATGGTGTCGGTGTTGGTGCCCACTTCGTCGCCGGCGTGCAGCATGGCGCGTTCGGCGCTGGTGAGCGGGTTGCCGTGGGCATCGGTGCGGCTGTCGACACCCACGAGCAGGATGTCGACGGCGCCGTCGCGGCCGCCGCCGAGACCGAGGCCACCGATGCGTTCGATATTGGCGATCAGATTGTCGACGCTGCGCCAGGCGAACCCGGTGATCGCGAGCACCAGGACCGCCGCGATCGCCACCATCACCTTCGCCGGTCCCGCAGGCGTGGTGGCCGACGGTGATCCTGTCGACTCTCGCACTCGTGCTTCCTCTCGACCTCGCGGCGCCCCGCCCTGCACGCCTCCCCGCAAACCCCACTGTCGTGAACACAGGCTAACCAACAGTTACCACAGTCGGGCCGACCCGCAGGTGTTGCGGCGTGCCAGACTGGCCGCGTGAATGCCGATTTCCCCCCTCGAGCTTCCCTGATCGTAACCGGCGCCGGTGGGCTGCTGGGGCGGGAAATCCTGCGTCTGGCCCCGCACGCGCGCGGCCTCGGCCGGTCGCAGGTCGACATCACCGACCGCGCGGCGGTGGAGGCGATACTCACACCCGGCGCGGTGGTGCTCAACTGCGCGGCCTACACCGCCGTCGACGCCGCCGAAACCGACCGCGACGCCGCGTTCGCCGCCAATGCCACCGGTCCGGCCGTACTCGCCGCCGCCTGTACCGCCACCGGCGCACGGCTGATCCACGTGTCGACCGACTATGTGTTCCCCGGCACCGCGAGCACACCCTACGAACCGGACGACCCCACCGGACCGGCGACGGTCTACGGCCAGTCGAAACTGGCGGGTGAGCGGGCCGTGCTAGACGGCTGCCCCGACGCGCAGGTCGTGCGAACGGCCTGGGTGTACGCCGGTGTCGAGGGGGATTTCGTCGCGACCATGCGCAGGCTAGAGCGCGAACGCGACACCGTCACCGTGGTGAACGACCAGCTCGGGTCGCCGACCAGCGCGATCGACTTGGCCGCCGCCCTGCTCGAGCTCGCCGACCGCCCCGACGCACCCCGGGTGCTGCACGCGACCAACTCCGGCACCGCCACCTGGTTCGACCTGGCCGTCGCCGTTTTCACCGAGCTCGGCGCCGACCCGGCCCGGGTGCTGCCGTGCGATTCGAGCGCGTTCCCCAGACCCGCGCCGCGCCCGCCCTATTCGGTGCTCTCACCCCGCGTTTGGAACGACGCGGGCCTGACCCCGATGCGGCCCTGGCGTTCCGCACTCACCGACACACTTCGCCGGTTGTCCGACTAGGCTGCGCACTCGTGAACGCAGCCGAATCCCCCGCCCCCGCCGGTCTGGCCGTCGTCACGGTGACCTATTCACCGGGCGAGCATCTCGAGCACTTCATCACCACCCTCGCCGACGCGACCAGCGAGAAGCCGCAGGTGATCCTGGCCGACAACGGGTCGACCGACGGCGTGCCCGAGCTGGTGGCCGAGGCCAACGCCCACGTGCGGCTGCTGCGTACCGGCGGCAATATCGGCTACGGCGGCGCCATCAACCGGGCCGTCGCCGAGATCGATCCGTCGATCGAATTCGTGATCCTGGCCAACCCGGACATCCGCTGGGGTGTCGACTCCATCGACAAGCTGCTCGAGGCCGCGCAGCGCTGGCCGCGCGCGGGCGCCTTCGGGCCGATGGTGCGCGAACCCGACGGCAGCGTCTACCCCTCGGCACGGCGGGTGCCGGGCCTGGCGGACGGCGCCGGGCACGCGATCCTCGGCGCGATCTGGCCGAAGAACCCCTGGTCGGTGCGCTACCGGCAGGAGAACGAGGAGCTGTCGGAGCGGGTGGTCGGCTGGCTGTCGGGCTCGTGCCTGCTGGTGCGTCGCGCCGCGTTCGACACCATCGACGGCTTCGACTCGCGCTACTTCATGTACATGGAGGACGTCGACTTCGGTGACCGCATGGGCAAGGCGGGCTGGCACAATGTGTTCGTCCCGGACGCCGAGGTGACCCACGCCAAGGGTCACGCCGCGGGCAAGCACCCGGAACTGATGCTGCCCGCCCACCACGCCAGCGCCTACCGCTTCCAGGCCGACCGGCATCCGCACTGGTGGCAGGCGCCGCTGCGGCTCGCGTTGCGGGCCGGACTTGCGGTTCGCTCCCGGATTGCGGTTCGATCGGCGCTGCGTGAGAAAGCGCGAACCGGCGCCTGAGTAGGGGCCGGTCCACTGTGAACAGGGGAAACTCGATGGCAGGCAATGCAGGCACCGACGCGGTCATCCTCGTCGGCGGACAGGGCACGCGGCTGCGTCCGCTCACCCTCTCGGCGCCCAAGCCGATGCTGCCGACGGCCGGGCTGCCGTTCCTGACCCACCTGCTGGCCCGCATCGCCGAGGCCGGGATCACCCACGTCGTTCTCGGCACCTCCTTCAAGGCGGAGGTGTTCGAGGAGCACTTCGGTGACGGTTCGGAGCTGGGACTCGACCTGGAGTACGTCACCGAGACCGAACCGCTCGGCACCGGCGGCGGCATTCGCAACGTGCTCCCCAAGCTGCGTGCCGACAATGTGATGGTCTTCAACGGCGACGTGCTCGGCGGCACCGACCTCGGCGCGATCCTCGACACCCACGAGTCGACCAACGCCGATGTGACCCTGCACCTGGTCCGGGTGAGCGATCCACGCGCCTTCGGCTGTGTGCCGACCGACGAGGAAGGCCGGGTCACGGCGTTCCTCGAGAAGACCCAGGATCCGCCGACCGACCAGATCAACGCCGGTTGCTACGTGTTCCGCCGTGAGTACATCGAGAAGATCCCGACCGGTCGCCCGGTGTCGGTGGAGCGCGAGGTGTTCCCCGCGCTACTGGCCGAGGGTGCCCGCGTGCAGGGTCACGTCGATGCCTCCTACTGGCGCGATATGGGCACCCCGGAGGACTTCGTTCGCGGTTCGGCCGACCTGGTTCGCGGCATCGCTCCCTCCCCAGCCCTGCCCGGTCAGCGCGGTGAGTCGCTGGTGCACCCGAGTGCGGGGGTGGCGCCGGGCGCACTGCTCATCGGCGGCACCGTGGTCGGGCGTGGCGCCGAGATCGGCGCGGGTGCGCGACTCGACGGCGCGGTGATCTTCGACGGCGCGGTCGTCGAGGCGGGTGCGACCGTGGAGCGGTCGATCGTCGGTTTCGGCGCCCGGATCGGTCCGCGCGCGCTGGTGCGCGACGGCGTGATCGGTGACGGCGCCCAGGTCGGTGCCCGCTGCGAACTGCTGCGCGGGGCGAGGGTGTGGCCGGGCGTGGAGATCCCCGACGGCGGCATCCGCTTCTCCACCGACGTGTGACACTGCTCAGCTGAAGCCGACGGCGTGGTCGCCCCAGGCGGTGTGCAGTTCGGCGTCGGGATTGTCGACGACCCGGTCGATGGTGTCGATGAGCAAAGTGGTCCGGTCGGTGGGCAGATAGCGCGGCCAGTGCTTGGAACCGTCCAGTGCCGCCGGCACGCCGTGTTCGGCGAAGGCCAGCCAGCGGCGCTGCATCCGGCCCGAGACCGCGAGCGAGGCCTTGCGCCCGCCGAGCCAGAAGGTCGGGTCGTGGTTGAGCGTGCCGAAATTGCCGAATACATAGGGCAATTCGGTGGCATGGCCGGCACCGACCCGGGCCGCCTTCAACATCGGTGTCGCGTAGTCGAATCGGTACTTCCAGGTCGGTGAGTGCTGGGCGTGCCCTTCGGCGACCCACGCGGCGGGCATACGGAACGCGGCATCGGTCGACATGGCGAGCGCGCCACGGATCTTGGTGAGATCCGGGTAGGCGGAGGTGATCTCGGCGATCCGTTCCGGCGACATCTCCGGGTGCGAGGCGGCGACGTCCTGCAGCATGGCGTTCACGGCGTCGGGCGTCACCGGCATGATCGGGGATTTGAGCACCCGGAACAGGGAGGCCTCGTCCTTGTTGCTGCCGATCAGCAACGGCACCCGATGGGAAAGGCCCTGCTGGAAACGGTCGATCGGATAGGCGGGCAACAGGTCCCCGTCGACCACCGGGGCGGCGGCCAGCCTGCCCGGTTCCTTGGTCGGCACCTCGTCGAGCAGTACCGCGCCGACCTCCACGAGCTGCTCGATCGGCAGCTCGAGCAACCGATCCGTCTCGCCCGCACCGAGTTCCAGCAGTTCCAGGTACCGCTGGGCGACGACGGCGGCGCGTTCCTGCCCGAAAACCGTGGTGGCGGGCGGGCTCTGGGCGATCGCCTTGTGGAACAACCCGTCGGCGGCCGGTGCGGTGAGCAGCGCGGTGACGCAGCCCGCGCCGGAGGATTCGCCGAAGACCGTCACATTGCCGGGGTCACCGCCGAACGCGGCGATATTGTCGCGGACCCAGGCGAGGGTGGCCAGCTGATCGTGCAGGCCGAGGTTCGGAGTGAACTGGTCGCCGAAGGACGACAGGTCGAGGAAACCGAGGACTCCGAGCCGGTAGTTCACGGTCACGACCACCACGTCGCCCGCTTCGGCCAGTCTGCGCCCGTTGTAGATGGTCTGCGCGGCGGTGCCGAGGCAGTAGGCGCCGCCGTGCAGCCACACCATCACGGGGCGCGGTTCGTCGTCGCTCGGCTGTGGCCGGGGCGACCACACGTTCACCCACAGACAGTCCTCGCCCATCCGCAGATCCGAGTCGACGGGCACCATCGCGCCCATCGCCTGCGGTGCGATCTCACCGAAGACCGCGCAGTCGCGCACGCCCTCCCAGGGCTTCGGCGGCTCGGGCAGGCGGAATCGAGCCGGGCCGGCGGGTGCCTTCGCGTAGGGCACGCTGCGCCACACGGCGACCGGCCCCTCCCAGATTCCGCTGACCGTGCCGTACTCGGTGTGCGCCAGTGGTTCGGCTTCGTGGGTCCACGTGCCTTGGTCGAGATCGGGCTGAATGCTCATCGCACACCTCCTAGCCGGCGCGATCCACGAGTGCCTGTGCATTTGCTCCCGCGGGCCGCAGCACCTGGTGACTCCTTACGAGAGTACGTCGGCAGGCCACTGGCACGCCGCCAACGCACCATTTCCGCAGGTAACGGTTACTCGCCGGTACAGCTTCGGCCTCCTCACGATGTCGTCGGCGGGCGATCTGGGCTGCCGGAGCCGCGTTCGGGCAGCAGGCCTTCGATCGACGTCAGCGCGGTGCGCGGCGAACCGCACCGCACCGGAATTCGATAGCCGAGAGTGTGCTGGCCGACCAGGTGTCGGTGCGGCCGTGGCGACTTACACTTGCCGCATGCCGAACTACAGCTTCCGGTGCCGCTCCTGCGGCGACACGTTCGAGGTGAACCGGCCGATGGCGCAGTCCTCGGATCCGGCGTCCTGCCCGGCGGGCCACGACGACACCGTCAAACTGCTGACGACCTTCGCCACCGTGGGTCGCGGCGCCGCGCCGATGCCTGCGGCACAGCCCGCGGGTGGCGGATGCTGTGGTGGGGGCGGCTGCTGCTGATCAGTCGCGCCGGTCGACGTGCCCGAGGTCGCGCCCGGGTGCGATCCGGTCGCGAACCCGCTGCTTGAGCACCGCGATCTCGGGAAAGCCACCGTCGGCCTTGCGTTCCCACAGCTGATCGCCGTCGAGGGTGATCCGGAAGACGCCGCCCTCCCCCGGCACGAGCGCCACCTCGGCGAGGTCGGTGCCGAAGGTGCTCAGCAGTTCCTGTGCCATCCAGCTCGCGCGCAGCAGCCAGCGGCATTGGGTGCAGTATTCGATCGCGATGCGGGCCACCGGTGCAGTATCCCCGGTTCAGGCGGCGAACACACCGTCGAGGTACACCCAGGCGCCGTCGAGGCGGACGAAGGTGCTCACCTCGTGCATGCTGTCGCGCGTGCCGTCGAACCGGTAGTGGGCGATGAACTCGACGGTGCCGTTGTCGTCGAACGGTCCGCCGCGTTCGGTGCGCACGATCTCGAGGAACAACCAGCGCTGGTCGGGATCGAGTTCGAGGTCCTGCGGGCGGGTGTCCGGGTGCCAGGAGCGCAGCAGGTAGTCGGTGTCGCCGACGACGTAGGCGGTGTAGCGCGAGCGCATGAGGGTTTCGGCGGTCGCCGCCGCGCGCGCACCGGCCAGGATCGGGCCGCAGCAGGCATCGAACGGTTCGCCGCGCCGGCACGGACATGGTTTCGCTTCACCCATGGGGTCATCCTGCCGGGTGCGTGCGGGCGGCCGATCGCCGACCGTGCTCAGCCGAAGGTCTGGTGCGTCAACGGGACAAGTTCCAGGGCCCGCCACAGTTCGGTCGTCTGGTCGCGCCAGCGGCGCAGGTCGGTGACGCTCGGCGCCATCTCGTAGTCGAGGTGGTGGGCCGCGCGCGAGAGCGCCGCCCAGAGCGCACCCACCTGACCCGCGGTTTCGGGACCGGCATAGACCCGAAGGGCGAGCAGTTGGGCGCGCATGGGGCAGCGCATGAGTTCCGGGGCCATCTGGGCCCACAGTTCGTCCACGGCTTGCTCCAAGGCCAACCGCAGGATCCAGGCGACGGCCCGCGACCACACTCCCCCGGCGTCCGAGACCGACCCGTTCAGCAGGTCGTCGGCGGCCGCCAACCGTTCGGCGACGGAAGGGCGCGGGGTGAACTCGGCCCGCCGCGGTCTGCCACGACGGTTCACCACGGCCCGACCCACCTTGCCGCACAACGTCTCCCGGCCGGCCTTGCCGCCCGACTCTCGGCCACCCGGTGCCCGGGGGCGACGCCGCGACCGAGCTGGGGTCGTCCCCGGCGGCGCGCACGATTCAGGTGCATCGCTACACCGACGAGGTGGTCGACTGCGCGGCCGGACCGGACCGGATGCCCGTTCACGACCGCACCATCGCCGGTTCGTGGGCACGCAGCCAGGCGATGAATCGTTCGGTATCGCTGATCAATTCGCGCATCGGACGGTCGATCGGCACGTGGGCGCCCGCGGTCGCGTCACGCAACACCCCGACGAGCCAGCGGCCACCGACGGCGCTGAGGTGCTTGTTCAGGTCGTCCACGCGGGCACGGGGACCCATGATGGCCAAGGTGATCATGGCGCGCGTGGTGTGCGCGTTGCGAACCCGGCGCTCCACTTCGCCGTGCGCGAGCCCGGCGGCGAGCAGCTCGTGGCGTGCTTTCGCCAGCCCGGCGGCCTCGATGGCCGAACGGCAGCAGGTGGCGACGAGTTCGTCGGCGATCGCGGGCGGTAGTTGCGGTGTGCGCAGCAGGGATCGGGCGTCGTCGAGGTAGCGGCGCACCGGGTCGCCGGTCACCCGGACCTCGACGACGGAGCGTTCGCGGCGCTGCACTTCGAGCACGGTGGCGTCGAGCTGCATGCGGCGCACGGCTTCGGCTAGGCGCTCGTCATGGGTGAAGACGACGACCTGCCTGGTGAGGGCGACCTCGGCGAGTACCCGGGCCAGTCCGTCGACCTTGGCCGGGTCCATCGCCTGCACCGGGTCGTCGATCATCACGAACCGGAAAGGACTGTGCGCCACCGTGGCTCGCGGCAGGAACAGCGACAGCCCGAGCGCGTGCAGCTCGCCCTGGCTCATCACGCCGAGCGCGGCGCCGTCCACCTCGTCGACGGTGACATCGAGAAGCACCCGCCGCGCCGTACCCGCGCTGCCCTGCAACCGGATCGCCCCGAGCTCCACATTGCTCTGCTGACGCAGGGTGCTCCACACCCACCGCGCCGTCGCCTCCAGCGGCCGCATCCGTTCGCCACGGATGGTCGTCGTCGCCGACTTGAGCCAGTCCGCGGCTTTGCGCACGATCCGCAACTCGCCCGCATCGGCCGCGACGGCCCTGGCCGGTTCGAGCCAGGCCAGGATACGCGGGACCAGCGGCGACCACACCGCATCCAGGCGTTCGAGTTCGATGCGTGCATCGCGTCGCAGGGCAGCGAGTTCGGTGGCGAGGTCCTGGTAGGTCGTGCGGAGGCGGTGGGCCGACTGCTCGTCGTAGTCGGCGGTCGCGAGCGCGGCCCACTCGTCCCAGCATCGCCGGACCGCGTCGCGGCGCTTGCCGAGTACTTCCGATCGGATCGGCGCTTCGGGCGGCGGCGTGCCGGGTTTCACGGCCCGGTCCGTGAGCTGGATCGCCGGAGCCAATTCCTCGGGCACCGGCGTCGGAAGGGCGCGAGCTGCCGCGAGAGCCGACTCGAATTCCGTTCGGGCGGAGCGTAGAGCGTCGAGATCGGCACTACGCCTGGCTATCTCGGCGTCGGCGGCGATCAGCCAGTCGTCGTCCAGGTCGCCGCGGCCGCAGACCGGGCAGGGGCAGGCGCCCGCGGTGGCGGCGTGTTCGCGTGCGCGGGTGAGCAGTTCGAGGACGCGGAGGTCGGATTCGGCGTCGATCGTCGCGTGGGCGGACAGGTCGGCGGCGGCGCGGGTGAGCCGGTCGGCGACGGCGGTCACCTCCACCGGATCGGGCAGCGACAGGCGCAGGACGGCGCGCAGGCCCTCGGGTCCTTCGGCGCCGAGGACCGAGCCCGCCACCTCTGCCGCGATGGCGTCGAGGTCGGGGTCCGGGTCGCGGAGCAGGTCGGCGACGCGATCGGCGCGATCGTCGGCGACCTGGGCGAGTTCGTCGAGCAGGTCGGCGCGGTCCTGCCGCGAATTCTTCACGGCGCGTTCGAGTTCCAGCTTGCGCAGCCGGATGCTCTCGGCCGCCGCGGCGAGTTGGTCGAGGCCGAGGAGGCGGTGCAGCGCGTCGAACAGGTCGCTCGGTTTGCCGTCGACGAGGGCGCCGAGCTCGCTGTAGGACAGGAACGGGCGATACAGGTCGAGGCGTTGGCGCCTGCTCGCCGGGTCGACGAAGGCGGGCGGCGAATCACCGCGCCGTTCGGTCCACTGCGCCTCGGGTAGCTCGGCGCCGGGCGCCCAGTGCGTCGCGACGGTGACCGCACCGCCACCGGTGAGCAGCTCGACCTCGATCCGGGCGAGATCGGGTTCGTGCAGGTTGCGCCAGCCTTCGCGCCAGGCGCTGGTGCGCCCGTCCCAGCGGCGATTGCCACCGGTCAACGCGAATTCGGCGGCCTCGGCGAAGCTGGATTTCCCGCTGCCGTTGCGGCCGACCACCAGGGTGAGACCGGGTCCGGGATTCAGCCGGAGGGTGGCGGTGGGGCCGATGCCGCGGAAGCCGTGCACGGTGACGGCGCGAAGGAAGACTCCCGTGTCACCGGCATCGGCGGTGTCGGCGGCATCGTCGACCTCGGTGAGCGCCGCGAGCACGCAATCGGCGACCCGGTCCTCCACAGCCGGGTCGGCGGCGAGCTCGCGCGCGACCACCTCGGTGATGCGGTCCGAGCACACTGGCGACACCCCCCCTTCACGCCCCGAGCGCAACTGTGCCCGAAACGCTACCCGATCGCCGGGCGTTCGCCCAGGGGATGCGCTGCGCCCCAGCGAATCTGCCCGCGGGAGTGGAATGGCCATCGTGGCGCCGCGACCGGCCCTCGATGTCCACCCCTCGCCCACCCCGGCGGGCAGCTCGATGAGGTGCTCTCACCCGCGCTACGCTGCGTTGAGCGGCCCGGGCGGTCCGGTCGAGCCGAACAGGTCAGAATGCCAGAGTTCGCCCCACACAGCAAGAGGTGAGGCGCGAATTTTCCACGGCACCAGGGTTTTCCAGGTCCTTCACCGTGAACCGGCGAAGTTGTCGGTGGGCTCGGGTAGATATTTCGGCGACAGAGAACGGGGGAACCGATGACCGACACATCCGCGCTGTGGACCGAGGACCAGGTCCGTGCGCTCGCACCCGATGCGAGCTCGGTGGCTGCCGCGCGCAAGCTGGCGAGTCGCTGGCGCGACACCGGCGCCGGGGAGAACGCGGTGTGGGGGCTGTGCCAGGGCAGCGGGGCCAAGCCCTACCAGACGATCGTCGATCTCTCCGGTCCCGCGTACAAGTGTTCGTGCCCGAGCCGGAAGTTTCCCTGCAAGCACGCCCTGTCGTTGCTGCTGGCGTGGTCGAGCGGCGCGGTGCCGACGCGGGACGCGCCCGCCGACTTCGCTGCCGAGTGGCTCGCGAGCCGGGCCGCCAAGGCCACCGCAGCGCCGAAGGCCAAGTCGGCGCCGTCGGCCGCGGCGGTCGAGCAGCGGCACGGCCGGGTGTCGGCGGGGCTGGCGGAGCTGCAGGTGTGGCTCAACGACCAGGTTCGCACCGGCCTCGCCCAGACCGACCGCTCCTATGCCGCCTACGAGGCCGTGGCGGCGCGCATGGTCGATGCCCAGGCACCCCGGATCGCGGAGGCACTGCGCAGGCTGCCCACAGCGGTGGCCACCACCGAACACTGGCCCGAGCTGCTGCTGCGCGAATACGCCCGGCTGCATCTGCTCGTCCTCGCCCACCGCACCCTCGACGCGTTGCCGGAACCGTTGCAGGCCGGCATCCGCTCCCACATCGGCTACCCGGTGCAGGCCGAGACCGTGCTCGCCGAACCGGCGGTGCGTGACCGTTGGCAGGTGCTCGGCATGCGGGTGAGCGAGGAGGAACGGCTCTACGCGCGACGCACCTGGTTGCGTGGCCGTGCCGGCGGCCGCTGGGCGCTGCTGATCGAACACTCCTTCGGCACACCGAATTTCACCGGCGAGGTGCCCGCACCGGGCAACGAGGTCGACGCGGAACTGCACTACTACCCCGGCCCTGTACCGCTGCGGGTGCAATGGGGTGCCCGCCATGGTGTGCCCGAACCGTTCACCACCGTCCCGGCCGCCGGTACCACGATCGGCGATGTACTCGACGCCTACGCCACCGCGCTGAGCGAGGACCCGCTGGTGCGTTCTGTTCCCGCGCTGCTCACCGATGTGGTTCCTGCGATCGATGAGCACGGTTGGCATCTGGTCGATGCCGAGGGCACCGCGCTGCCCCTGCCCACCGGGGTCCGGCCGTGGCGGTTGGCCGCGGTGTCGGGTGGTCATCCGGTGACGGTGACCGGTCAGTGGTCGGCCGAGGGCTTCGACCCGGTGTCGGTGTTCAGCGCCGGCGAGGTGTACGACCTGGAAACCGAGTTCCCCACCGGTTCCGCCGCGAGTCCCGAACTGGCCGAACTGGTTTCGATCGCCTTGCTCGGCACCGCTCGCCGTGGACTCGACGGCGTGCATCTCGATCCGGCGGTCGCGGGCGCGGTGCCGCAACGTGGTGGGGATACCGCGACCAAACTCCTCGAGACTGCCGCCTTGCAGGATCTGTACCTGCGAGGTGGGCGCCTACCCGGTACGGCGCCGAAACCGGACCCCGCGCTGGATGATCCGCGTCCGCTGCTGCCGCGCCGGTCGGCCGATCGGCTCGGCCGTCTGCTCCGGGAGAAGTCGGCGTTCCTTCCCGAATGGTTCGCCGCCGCCGAGCCGTTCGACTTCCGATTGCCCGATGTGTTGTGTGTGCAGGCCTTGTCGGCGGCCTCGGATCCCGCGCTGCGTGCTCCGCTGCTGCGGTTGGCCGGGCGGCGGGGGCGGTGGCTGGCGGCGCGTAATCCGGCCTGGTCGAAGCTGGTCGACGAGTTTCCCGTCGACCGGGTCTTTTCCGGGGAGAGCGCGGCGGCGCGCCACGAATCGTCGGCCGGGACCGATGATCCAACCGCTGCGGATTCGCCTGTGGTCGACGGCGATTCCGTCGAGGTCGCTGCCTCGCACGATGTGTGGCTGTTCGGCACTCCGGGTGAGCGCAAGGACTGGTTCGCCAACCTGCGCCGGGTCGACCCGGCGCGCGGGCTCGAGGTGCTGACCAGCGCGTGGCCCAAGGAATCGGGGGCGATCAAAGCCGAACTCCTCGGCCTGCTTGGCATCGGTTCGAACGCCGCCGACGAAGACCTCCTGGAACGGGCGCTCGACGACCGGCGCGGCGACGTACGTCGCACGGCCGCCGGTCTGCTCGCCCGGCTCCCCGATTCCGCGTACGGCGCCAGGATGACCGCGCTGCTCACGGCGTGGGTCCGGGTCGGCTCCGACGGCGGGCTCGAAGTGGAGGTCCCCGCCGATGTGGGCGCGCAAGCCCGCCGCGACGGCATCACCGACGGCACCGAACAGCCGAAGCTGCGCTGGGACACCTCCGACGCATCGGTGCAGACCCTGCACCAGGTGATCGCCGCGGCACCGCTGTCGGCATGGACGCGGATTCTTGGCACCACCCCCGAGAACACCGCCGCGACAGCACTCGCACTCACACTGCCTGTGCGCTATGCCAAGGCGATCGTCGACGGCTGGGTCGACGCCACCCTCGCCGCCCGCGACACCGTCTGGGCACGTGAGCTTTTCGCCGGGGCGACCCCGACCGAACAGGCGGTGCTGCGCCGCCGGGAACTGTTCACCCTGCTCGATCCCGCCGACCGTGTCGAGCACGTGCTCGATCTGGACGCGCATCAGCTCACCGAACTGCACGCGATCCTGCCCGGACTCGACCATCCCTGGCCGGACCGGGTCGCCACCCACGTACTGCGACTGCTCGGTGAACGCGCCCGCACCACGGCACGTCACCCGCATTCCGGTGCGGGTGTCTACACCGACCGCGCCCTGCTCACCGCGGCAGGCGTCCACCTCCCCGTCGGCCTCGCCGCCCGCGTCACCGCGCTGGCCGAGGCCACCGACGATCCCGCCTGGCATCAGGCCTTCCGCACCCTCGCCACCGATCTCACCGAACGCGCCACCATGCTCGAGGAGCTGTCATGACGACGACCGAATCCGCAACTACCCTGCTGCGCCCGCACGCCGAGCAGGCCTTCGCCGACGAGCTCACCGCGCTGGCGCGCGTCGACGACCGGCCACGTCCGCCGTCGTGGAAGTTGTCGCCGTGGGCGGTGGTCACCTATGTGCTCGGCGGCACGCTGGCCGACGGCACGGTCATCACACCCAAGTACGTCGGTCCCCGCAGGCTGATGGAGGTGGCCGTGGCGACGCTGGCCACCGATCGCGCGCTGCTGTTGCTCGGTGTGCCCGGTACCGCGAAAACCTGGGTGTCGGAGCATCTTTCGGCGGCCGTCAGTGGTGAGTCGACCCTACTGGTGCAGGGCACCTCGGGGACGGCGGAGGAAGCCATCCGATACGGCTGGAACTACGCGCGGCTGCTCGCCGAGGGGCCGAGCGATGCGGCGCTGGTGGCGTCGCCGGTGATGACGGCCATGCGCACCGGCGCGATCGCCCGGATCGAGGAACTGACCCGCATCCCCTCGGATGTGCAGGACGCGCTCATCACCATCCTGTCCGAGAAGACGCTGCCCGTCCCCGAGCTCGGTGCGGAGGTGCAGGCGGCCAAGGGTTTCAATGTGATCGCCACCGCCAACGACCGCGACCGGGGTGTCAACGATCTGTCCTCGGCGCTGCGCCGCCGCTTCAACACCGTCGTGCTTCCGCTGCCCGCCGACGAGGATTCCGAGGTGGCGATCGTCAGCCGCCGGGTCGAACAGCTCGGTGCGGCACTCGAGTTGCCGACGGTCCCGGCTGCCGCCGAGGAGGTGCGGCGGGTGGTCCGGGTG
Source organism: Nocardia sp. JW2 (assembly GCF_051843015.1). Lineage (NCBI taxonomy): Bacteria > Bacillati > Actinomycetota > Actinomycetes > Mycobacteriales > Nocardiaceae > Nocardia > Nocardia sp. JW2. The sequence goes on along the minus strand of NZ_JBPXLK010000007.1, from coordinate 99,759 downwards.
TTCCGTGAGCTGCGGTCGGGCATCACCGCCGACGGGCGAACCAAGCTGAAGTCGCCGTCGGGCACGCTGTCCACCGCCGAGGCGATCTCGGTGATCACCAACGGTCTCGCCCTCTCCGCCCACTTCGGTGACGGTGTACTTCGCGCCTCCGACATCGCGGGCGCCGTACTCGGTTCGGTCATCAAGGACCCGGTCGCCGATGCGGTGATCTGGACCGAATACCTCGAGGCCGTCGTCCGTGAACGCCCCGACTGGGCCGATTTCTACCGCGCCTGCCGCGACATCGCCGGCTGACACCCGCGCGACGGGGAGGACGGATCACACAGCACACATGGGGTTTTCGATGAGCGAACAAACAGGCGGTACCCGGCCGGATCAGGCGCGGGACGAGCCGGCGGCCGGTGAACCCGTGACGCGGGTGTTCGGTATCCGTCATCACGGGCCGGGGTCGGCGCGGTCGCTGGCGCAGGCACTCGAGGAGTTCCGGCCGGACACGATTCTCATCGAGGGGCCCGCCGACGCCGATCCGCTCGTCGGTTTCGTCGCCGCCGACACGATGAGCCCACCGGTCGCCCTGCTGGCCTACGTCCCGGATTCGCCCGCCCGAGCGGCATTCTGGCCCTTCGCGGTGTTCTCCCCGGAGTGGCAGGCCATGCGCTACGGCGTCGACAACGGTGTCCCGGTCCGCTTCTGCGACCTGCCCGCCACCAATGTCCTCGCCATCGAGGACGACACCCGCGTCGACCGCACCGACCCCCTGGCGGCCCTCGCTTCGGCCGCGGGTTTCGACGACGCCGAACGCTGGTGGGACGCGGTCGTCGAATCCGTGCCCGACACCGCTGCTTTCGACGCCATCACCGAAGCCATGGCGGCCCTGCGCGAAGACGCCCCGACCAGCACGAACTCGGCCGCACCCCAGGCACCGACCCGCTCGGCAGACCCGGATGCACCGGCCGGCACAGCCGAACCAACACCTCCGATCGACTGCGCAGCGGGGACCGATTCGGACGATCACGAGACGCCGACCGGCCGAGATGAACCTGCCACGCCGATCAGCTCGGACCAGCCCGCGACCCGCACCGAAGCGGACGACCTGGCGACATCGACCGATCCGCTGACGTCGTCGGACAGGGAGTCGGTGGAGAGTGCGGGGCTCGAGCACCTGCTGCCCGAAGCGGTGGGGGCCGGGCCGCTGGTGGTCGACGAGCACACCTTGCGGCGCGAGGCGTACATGCGCCAGACGATGCGGCAGGTGCTCAAGGGCGGGGCTCGTCGGGTGGCGGTGGTGTGCGGGGCGTGGCACGCACCCGCACTGGTGGGGCCGCTGGGTCCGGCGGCGCCGGATATGCGTCTGCTGAAGGGGCTTCCGAAGACGAAAGCCGCTCTGACGTGGGTGCCGTGGACGCACTCCCGGTTGGCATCGGGCTCGGGGTACGGGGCCGGGGTCACCTCACCCGGCTGGTATCACCACCTGTTCACCGAGACCGAGCGGCCGGTGGCGCGGTGGTTGACGAAGGTGGCGGGGGTGCTGCGCGCACACGATCTGCCGGTGTCGAGCGCGCACATCATCGAGTCGGTTCGCCTGGCCGACACGCTCGCCGCGTTGCGCGGCAGGCCGCTGGCCGGATTGTCGGAGGTCACCGAGGCCGTGCGGTCGGTGATGTGCGGCGGGGACGAGACCATGCTGCGGCTGGTCGTCGACGAGCTCGTCGTCGGCGAAACGCTCGGTGCGGTGCCGGAGAACACGCCGACCGTCCCGCTGGCCGCCGATCTGCGGGCGCGCATCAAAACCCTTCGGCTCAAGCAGGAAGCCCTCATCCGTACGGTCGACCTCGATCTGCGTAAGGAACGCGATGTCGAACGCTCGCACCTGCTGCACCGGCTGCGGCTGCTCGGCATCGAGTGGGGCACCCCGACCGTCGGTGAGGTGCGCAGCACCGGCACTTTCCGCGAAACTTGGTCGCTGCGTTGGGAACCCGAGTTCGAGGTACGCATCGTGGAAGCCGCCGTGTGGGGCACCACCCTGCGCACGGCGGCGGAAGCCAAGATCCTCGACACCGCGAGCCGCGACGGTGTGTCGGTCACCGAACTCGCCGACGCGCTCGAGACGGCGCTGCTCGCCGACCTCGGCGGCGCCACCGACGGCCTGATCGCCCGCCTGGAGGCGGCAGCCGCCCTCGACCACGACGTCACCCACCTGCTCGGCGCCCTGCCCGGCCTGACCCGCACCCTGCGCTACGGCGACGTGCGCGGCACCGACACCAAGGCGCTCGAGCACGTGGCCGACGGCCTGCTCGTGCGCATCTGCGCCGGTCTTCCGGGTGCGGTGACCGGCTTGGACACCGACGCCGCCGAGGCGCTGCGCCGTCAGATCGATGCCGCCCACACCGCCGTCAGCACCCGCGACGACACCCGCTCGACCACCGAGTGGCTGGCCACCCTGCACCGCATCGCCGATCGCGACGACGTGCACGGCGCCATCGGCGGGCGCGCCGTTCGGCTGCTGTGCGATGCCGAACGCATCGACGACGCCGATTCGGCGCGCCGGCTCTCGGCGGCCTTGTCGGTGGGCAACACCCCCGCGGCCAAGGCCGCCTGGATCGACGGGTTTCTCGGCGGCCGTGGACTCCTGCTCGTCCACGACCGAGACCTGTTGCGCCGCATCGACGACTGGCTGCGCGAGCTCCCCGAAGACCAGTTCGTCGCCACCCTGCCCCTGCTGCGCCGCACCTTCGGTTCCTTCGAATCGGGCGAACGCCGCGCCATCGGCCAGGCCCTGCGCGACACCGGCCCCGCACCGGCCACAACCGCGAACGCCACGGCTGTCGACCCGGCGCGCGGACAGCTGGCTCTGCGCGCCGCCGCGAGCATTCTCGGCGCCGCCGGATGAGCGCCGTCTTCGCCCATCGCGTCTCGAGGCGCGAGTCCTCACCCCGCCCGACGAACTCGGCTCGATCATCAGGAGCGTCAACCATGACCGGTAACGACGAAACTCATGCGCGCCGTTGGCGTCTCGTGCTCGGCTCGGCCGCCGAGGAACAACTCGGCGGACTGGGGTCGGGGGCGGATCAGGCCATGGACCAGGCGCTGAGCGCTTTGTACAACACCGGTGAGGCCGGTACGTCGGCGAAAAGGTCCGGCGGGCTGGGCGGTTCGGCGCCCCGGGTGGCGCGCTGGCTCGGTGACATCCGCACCTACTTTCCCGCCACCGTGGTCGAGGTGATGCAACGCGACGCGGTGCAGCGGCTCAACCTCACCCAGCTGCTGCTGGAACCGGAACTGCTGGAATCGGTCGAACCCGATGTGCACCTGGTCGGTACCTTGCTCGGTCTCAACCGGGTGATGCCCGAGACCACCAAGGCGACCGCCCGCATGGTGGTGGAGAAGGTCGTGCGCGAGATCGAGCGACGCATCGCGGCCAAGACGGTGGCGGCCGTGTCGGGCGCGGTCAACCGGGCCGCGCGCACCCACCGCCCGAAACTGCGCGATATCGACTTCGATCGGACCATCCGCAAGAACCTGGCGAACTACCTGCCCGAACACCGAACCATCGTGCCCGAGCGACTGGTCGGGTACGGCCGCAAGTCGCAGGCGATCCAGCGTGACGTGGTGCTCGCGATCGACCAATCGGGGTCGATGGCGGCCAGCGTGGTCTACGCCTCGGTGTTCGGCGCGGTGCTGGCCTCGATGCGGTCGCTGAAGACCTCGTTGGTGGTGTTCGACACCGAGGTCGTGGATCTCACCGAGCAACTCAGCGACCCGGTCGACGTGCTGTTCGGCACCCAGCTCGGCGGTGGCACCGACATCAATCGCGCCATCGCCTACTCCCAATCGCTCATCACCCGGCCCACCGACAGCCTGTTCGTGCTCATCTCCGACCTCTACGAGGGCGGGGTGCGCGAGGAGATGCTGCGCCGGTGCAATGCGATGAAGGAATCGGGCGTGCAGGTGGTGGTGCTGCTCGCGCTCTCCGACGAAGGCGCGCCTGCCTACGATCACGACAACGCGGCGGCGCTCGCGGCGCTCGGTATCCCGGCTTTCGCCTGTACACCGGACAAATTCCCCGACCTGCTCGCCACCGCGCTCGACCGCGGCGACATCACCCGGTGGGCGCACACCCACGCACCGGCGGTGTGACAACGACTCGGCGAAGGCACGCGACCGATTAGGCTGCCAACGATCGGATTCGGTGAACGGGGTGAGCGATGGTGCGGCGCGGGGCGGTTTTCGCCGGTTTCGTCATCGAACGAGAGCTGGGGCGCGGCGGGATGGGCGCGGTGTACGCGGCGAAGGACCGCAGGCTGCCACGCCTCACCGCGCTCAAGCTCATGCATCGGGAGTTGTTCGCCGACACCGAGATCCGGGCCAGGTTCGAGCGTGAAGCCGATGTGATCGCCCAGCTCGATCACCCGAACATCATCACCGTCTACGACCGTGGCGTCGAGGACGAACGGTGCTGGATCGCCATGCAGTTCGTCGATGGAACGGACGCGGCGGCGGTACCGGCGGCGGAGTTCGGGACCGACCGCATCGCCCAGATCGTCACCCAGACGGCGGGCGCGCTGGACTACGCGCACCGCCGGGGTGTGCTGCACCGTGACGTGAAGCCGGCCAACATCCTGCTCTCACGCACGGCGGGCGTCGGCGCGGGTTTCGACGAACGGGTGGTACTCACCGATTTCGGCATCGCCAAGCTCCTCGACGACACCGGCGGCCTGACCCGCACCGGCCAGTTCACCGCCACCATCGCCTACGCCTCCCCGGAGCAGCTCAGCAGCGAACCACTCGACGGACGCGGCGACCAATACTCCCTGGCCTGCACCGTTTTCCGGCTGCTCACCGGCGCCGGCCCCTATGACGCGCCCAACCCCGCCACCGTCATGCTCGGCCACCTCAACGCCCCACCCCCATCGGCGAGCTCGCGGCGCACCAGCCTCCCCGCCGCTGTCGACGCGGTCCTGGCCAAAGCCCTCGCGAAGAACCCGGCCCACCGCTTCCCCACCTGCACCGCCTTCGCGACCGCGCTCACCGAAGCACTCCGCCGACCTCCGCACACGGGTCAGCAACCGGCAGTGCGGCCGCACACCGGTGACCACCCGCAGACACACCGCCGCAGCGACCCGACCGCCGTCAGCAGGCCCGTTCACCACAGCACCGCCGCTCACCCCGCCACCGGAACGGCCACACCCACCGCAAACCCGACCGCGTCGGCAGGTATCCCGGTGATCCACACCGGCACCGCCGATGGTTCGCCATCGCGATCGCACGTATCCCCTGCCCAGCAAAAACCGCACTCGGACAGCGGCAACGCGCAGCGCACCGGTACCGCTCGGTCGCAGGGCCCGGCGGAATGGCTGAACGCCGTCCACGGCTGCCTGATCGGTGGCGCGATCGGGGACGCACTCGGTGCGCCGATCGAGACCATGTCCCTGCGCAAGATCCGCGACGAGTACGGCTACCTCGGGGTGACCGACGAGGCCGACCAGCTCCGGATCTCCGAGGAGACGCAGCTGACCGCCTTCACCGTGGAGGCCCTCATCCGGGGTTCGGTGCGCGCGCGGGCCAAGGGCATCGGGGGTGCGACGCTCGGTCTGCTGCAGCAGGGGATGCTCGTGTGGTTACGCGGGCAGGTGGGTGAGTTGCCCGAGCAACCGACCGCCCTGCACAGCTCCCTGGCCGGTCATCGCGAGCTGGTCGAACAGCGCGGCGTCGCGAACTCGGTGTACACCTCGCTGCGCGCGGTGGCCGAGCGGCGGGAGCCGACGAACCCGCTGGGCACCCGCGACCGGCCGATCAACAATTCCAAGGGCAGCGGCGCGCTGATGCGGTCGGCTCCGTGCGGATTCGGTTACGCCGCCGACCGTTCCGGTGCCGCCCTCACCGCCATCTTCGAATTGGGCTGCGACACAGCCGCCCTCACCCACGGACACCCCAGTGGCTGGCTGCCCGCAGGCGTGCTGGCTGCGCTGGTCTACCAGATGAGCCGGGGAATCGGCACCAAGACCGCACTCGAGCGGGCACTGGCCGAACTCGCGACCTACCCACACCACGAGGAGACCGCGGCCGCCCTCGACGCGGCGATCACCCTGGCCGCCCGCACCGCACGGCCCGCGCGCGTGCCGAGGCCCGAAGACCTCGAGATTCTGGGCGAGGGCTGGATCGGCCCGGAGGCGCTCGCGATCGCCGTGTACGCGATGCTGGCGGCGGAGACGGTCGGCGGACCCGGACACGTGATCGTCCGCACCGGGCTGCTGCTGTCGGTGAACCACTCCGGCGACAGCGACGCCACCGGCTCGATCGCGGGCAGTCTGCTCGGCGCGCGCTTCGGCCGCGGCGCCCTGCCGCACCGCTGGTCGCGCACGGTCGACGCCCGCCCGGTCCTCGAACGCCTGGCCACCGACTACTGCACCGAGTTCGGCCTCACCCCACCACGAGACGAACACGGCCAGCCCACCCGCGACTGGTCCACCACCTACCCGGCCTGATCGCGGACGACGCGGCACCGGCGTCGGCTCGGTCTGAACGCGCGTCGGGCACAGCAGCTGCAGACCAGCATGCGTCGCCGACCTGCCTGCCACTGAGCCGGTACCCCGCGGCCGGGCGCGCACAGCCACAGCATTCGGGCCTCCGGAAAGTGTCTCCGAAGGCCCGAAAATGCTTGCTGCTCCTACAGATCCGCGATAGCCGCCAGCGGTGGCGTCCGCGCGGCCCGCACACCCGGCCACACCGCCGCCAGCACACCGACCACACCCGAGGCGATCAGCATCGCCACCAGCTGGGACCACGGGATGTCGATCTGATCGATGCCCATATCGCGCAAGGTGCGCAGGAATCCGACGCCGAGGGCAACGCCGAGAAGCAGTCCGACGATGGCGCCGAAGATCGCGATCAACATGGATTCCAGGTAGATCGTGCGGCGTATCTGCGAACGCTGGGTGCCGACGGCGCGGAGCATGCCGATCTCCCGGCGACGTTCCACCACCGACAGCGCGAGGGTGTTGATGATGCCGAGCACGGCGATCACCACCGCCAAGGCGAGCAGTCCGTAGAGGATGGCGAGCAGCGTATTGATCTGCTGCCCCTGTGCGCCCTTGAACTGTTCGTGGTCCTGTACCTGCACCACGGCGAACGGCTCGGTGGCCTTCTCGAGGTTGGCCCGCATGGCGGTGAGATCGGCGCCGGGCACCGCCTTCACCAGCACGATCACGTTGGTGCGCAACTTCTGCGGCATCAACTGCTCGTAGAGGCGTGGGTCGACGACCATCGAACCGAGCAGGGGTGAGTCGACGTAGATGCCGCCGACGGTCAACTCGAGCTTGGCATTGTCGAGGCTGGTGATGGTCACCTTCTCGCCGAGCTCCCAACCACGGTCGGCTGCTTCGGTTTCGCCGACCAGCATGCCCTTCTCCGCGATGGTGCTAGAGCCTTCGCGCATCTCGATGTCCATCACCGGGTCGATCGGCCCGTCGAGCGTGGTCGCCCCGACCCGTTCGTCACCGAGCCGGAACCCGACCGCCCGGATACCGGTGACATCACTGACCTGCGGAACCTGCTGGCGCACCGCGTCGACCGCGCCGATCGCCGCACCGATCATCGGCGGACCGGCCAGCACGTATTCGGCCTTCACACCCTTGTCGATCAGCACGTCCACGCTGGTTTTCGCCGACGCACCGAGGATGCCGATGGCCGAGACCAGCATCAGCCCCAGCGTCAGTGCGAAGGCGGTGGCGGCGGTGCGGCGCGGGTTGCGCACCGCGTTGTTGCGCGCCATCCGGCCCATCGGCCCGAACGGCCGGGTCAGCACACCGAGCACCACCACCACCGGACGCGACAGCGCGGGCGCGGCGAGCAGTACGGCCAGGATCAAGCCGAGCGCACCCACTCCGACGGTGATCGCCGCGCTCTTGCCCGTGCCCTGCGCACCGAGATACACCAGCACACCGCCCGCCACGGCGAGCACCGCACCGATGACGGTACGCACCCGCAACGACTCACCCGCGCTGGCGAATTCGGATCGCATGGCCTCCACCGGCGGCACCTTCGCGGCACGGCGGGCGGGCGCGTAGGCACTGGCCACGGTCACCACCAACCCGACGAGCAGGGCGACGATCGCGGTGCGTGGCAACACCGTCAGCGAACCGGTCGGCAGACCGAGATCGAAGGCATTGAGCAAAGCCGACAACCCGAACGCCAGCGCGATACCCGCCGCCAAGCCGATCGCACTGCCGATCAGCCCGATCACCACGGCCTCGGCGACCACGGACCGGCCCACCTGCTGACGGCTCGCCCCGATCGCGCGCAGCAACGCGAGCTCACGCAACCGCTGCGCGACGATCATCGAGAAGGTGTTGTAGATGATGAACGTGCCGACGATCAGCGCGATCGCACCGAACGCGAGCAGGAAGTAGTTGATGAAGGTGAGCGCCTCGGAGATCTCCTTCTTCATGTCCTCGCGGACCTCGTCGGAGTTCTGCACCTTCAGGTTCGGCAGGCCGGCGGCGAGCCGATCGCGCAGATCGTCGGCCGAAACACCCGGTGCGGCACGGATATCGGCGTAGGCCACGTAGTTGCCGTCGGTGAACAGCTTGCGGCCCTGCGGTTCGGTGAACATCACCGCGACCACCCCGCCGCCCTCGGCGCCCGGCATCTCGTAGATGCCGGTGAGCGTCACCTCGAACGGGTCGCCCTTGGACGGGACGAGCACCTTGGTCTTGTCGCCGACCTTCAACCCGGCCTTCTCGGCACCGCCGGTGTTGAGCGCGATCTCGCCGGTCTGCGACGGCGGCGCACCCGCGACGAACTTCTCCGGTTCCTCGACGGCCTGCTCCGGCGGCAGGTACGACAGACCGAAACTCGGTGCGCCACCGGTCTGGACGGCCTTCTTGCCGTCGGGTTGCAGCAGCACGACCGGGCCGTTCACCGCCGGGGCGACGCGATCGACACCGTCGGCCTTGGCCAGCGCGGCGACGATATTGTTCGGCACGCCGAGCGACTGCTGGTCCTTCGGGCCCACGCGCACGTCGACGCCCTGGGCCTGGCCCGCGAAGATTCCGTCGAAGGTGCGCTGCAGGGTGTCGGTGAACACGAACGACCCGGAGATGAACGCGGTGCCGAGCACCACCGACAACACCGTCAAGGCCAATCGCACCTTGTGCGCGGCGAGATTACGCAAGGCGACCTTGCGCATGGGGCTAGTCATTTGGTCTCCAGCGCCTTCATCCGGTCGAGGATCGAGTCCTGCGTCGGATCGCGCAGCTCGTCGACGATGCGGCCGTCGGCGAGGAACACCACCCGGTCGGCGTAGGCGGCCGCGCGCGGGTCGTGGGTGACGATCACGACGGTCTGGCCGAACTCGTCGACCGAGGCGCGCAGGATCGAGAGCACCTCACCGGAGGAGTGCGAGTCGAGGTTGCCGGTCGGTTCGTCACCGAAGATGATCTCCGGTTTGCCGACCAGGGCGCGGGCACACGCCACGCGCTGCTGCTGACCACCGGACAGTTCACTCGGCCGATGGGTGAGCCGGTCGGCGAGCCCGAGCCGCTTCACCACGGTGTCGAGCCAGTCCTGGTCGGCCTTGCGGCCCGCGATGTCGAGCGGGAGGGTGATGTTCTCCAGCGCGGTGAGCGTGGGAACCAGGTTGAACGCCTGGAAGACGAATCCGATGCGGTCGCGGCGCAGCGCGGTCATCTGTTTGTCGGACAGACCGGTGAGCGCGGTGTCACCGATGCGGACCTCGCCCGCGCTGGCGCTGTCGAGGCCGGCCAGGCAGTGCATGAGGGTCGATTTGCCCGAACCGGACGGTCCCATGATGGCCGTGAACTCACCGCGCGCGAAGTCGGCCGACACCCCGTCGAGGGCCTTGACCTGGGTATCTCCCGAGCCGTACAGCTTCACCAGGTCCTGCGCTGCGGCGGCGATCTCGGTAGCGGCCGCCGACTCGACGGCCTCGGTCCCCATGGGGTGTGAAGTCATGGTGTCCAGTCTGGCGGCCGACCGTCACCGGCGCCATCCGGGATCCCCCCGATACCTACCGGATGACCCACTCGAAAGCGTCGGCTTTCGACCGTGCGCCCTCGGCGGTGCGCGAGCGGTTGGGTTCGCCCAGTTCGCCGAGCAACTCCTCGGTCAGCCCGACCAGCCGCGCCAGCTTCTCGGGGCCGAACCAGGACGGGCGGGTGGCGAACAGGATGTCCTCGGTCGCGGTGTTGCCGCTGGCACCCGGTGCGAACGGGCACCCGCCGAGGCCGCCGAGGGCACCGTCGACCATCCCCGCGCCCGCCTCGATCGCGGCGAGGGTGTTGGCCACACCCATGCCCCAGGTGTCGTGCCCGTGGAAGACGATGCGGCGCGGCGGGGTGGTGTCGCGTACGGCTCCGACCAGCGCGCTCACTTCGCCGGGCGCGGCCTGGCCGAGGGTGTCGGCGAGGACGATGTCGGTGGCGCCTTCGGTGCGTGGGTCGCGGGCGATGGCCAGCACCCGTTCGGGATCGACCGGTCCGTCGAACGGGCAGGTGAAACTGGTGGCCAGGCACAGCTGGATCGAGCCGTTCGCCTGGTGCGCCAGCCAGATGGCGTCGGGCATGGCGGCCACCGAGGTCTCGGTGTCGCGCCCGATATTGGCCTTGTTGTGGGCGTCCGACACCGAGAAGCAGTACTGGAAGTTGCGTGCCCCCGCCTCGGCGGCCTTCTCCACATGCCGTGGTGTGGCCACCCACACCCAGCATTTCGCCAGCTCTTCAGGGGTGAGGGCGGCGATCAGCTCGAGCGAGTTGGCCATCGGCGCGACCAGATCGGGGCGGGCCATCGAACCGATCTCGAGCGCGGGCACACCGGCGGCCAGCAACCGGCGCACCACGTCGATCTTGTACTCCACCGGCAACACCTTGCCGGTGAGCTGCAACCCGTCACGCAGGGTGACATCGCGCAGCAGCGCGGTCATCGCCGGTGCTCCGGTTCCTGCGCGGGCACACACATCACCCCGCCGCACGGCTTGTCACCGACACTGGCCGGAGTCGGGTGCACCGTCGGACGCACATGGCCCGGGCCGCGCGGTTCCCACTTGCTGCGCACCGGCGGGCGGCGCCGACCGTGTACTCGTCTGGTCACGATGCCTCCAGCGCGTCGATCTGATCGTCGGTCATCCCCAGCAGCCCACCGAGCACCTCCCTGGTGTGCTCGCCGAGGTCGGGGCCGACATTGCGGATCGGCAGCGACTCACCCCCGATCACGGGGACGATGCCGGTGAAACCCACCTGTTTGGGTTCGGGCTCGCCCACCTCGACCGGGAACGACTGGATCATGTTTCTTGCTCGATACTGCTCGTCGGCCACGATATCGGCCGCGGTGTAGATGGGACCGCACGGTATGGCCGCGGCGTCGAGCAATTTCAGCGCCTCGTCCCTGGTGTGGCGCACCGTCCATTCGGCGATGGCCGCGTCGAGGCGCTCGCGGTTGCGCCAGCGGCCCGCGTTGTCGGCCAGTTCCGGGTCGACGGCCAGGTCGGGTCGGTCGATGACCTGCATGTATCGCTGGAAGATGGCGTCGCCGTTGCCACCGATGATGATGCTGAAGCCGTCGCTGGTCGGGTAGGCGTTGCTCGGGGCGATGCCTTCCATGCGGCCGCCGACCCGTTCCCGGTTGATGCCGTAGGCCAGATGGTCGGGCACCAGCGACTCCATCACCGACAGGATCGACTCGTTGAGCGCCACGTCGATGATGCGTTCGGCCTGGGGCACCCGGCCGATGCGTTCGCGCTGGAACAGGGCCATGACAGTGCCGAACGCGGCATAGATGCCCGCGATGGAGTCACCGATGGACACCCCGACACGCACCGGCGGCCGATCGGGATCGCCGACGAGTTCACGCAGCCCACCCACGGCCTCGGCCACGGCGGCGAAACCCGGCCGCGACGCCATCGGACCGGTCTGCCCGTAAGCCGAGATCCGGGTGATGACCAGGTTCGGATTCACCTGCTCGAGCACATCGGGCCCGAGTCCCCACTTCTCCAGCATTCCGGGACGGAAGTTCTCGAGCAGCACATCGCAGTGCGCGAGCAGGTCGAGCACGACGTCACGACCCGCCTGGGTGCGCAGGTCGAGCACGATCGACTTCTTGTTGCGGTTCACCGTGCGGTACAGCATGGAGGTGTCGCCGCCGTAGAGCCGCCAATTCCGCAGTTCGTCGCCGGTGCCGGGCCGTTCGACCTTGATGACCTCGGCACCGAAATCACCGAGGATACGACCGGCGGTGGGAGCGGCCACGTAGTTGCCGAGTTCCAGGACACGAACACCGTCCAACGGCCGAATACACTTATCCGCCACCCCGCGACTCTAGCCCATCCGCCTCGCTCATCCGCCTCCCCGCGACTCTGGCCAGACTCAGGTGCGTGGAGACTGGGGGACGCGGCAAGCTTTGGGGCGTGTGGTGAGTTGGCCCGTGCCCGGTGAGTTACCCATGTGCTTGCGTGATCAGGCGAGACTTTCGCTCAGGTTGCTTGGGGTGTCGATGATGGAGTAGTCCTCGGCGTTGCCCTGTAGCGATTTGCTGGTTTGCCCGTCGACACCGACCGGAATGTCGCCGGCCAGGGTGATTCGGGTGAGGCGGCGCGGCTGGTCGTCGTAGTCGTCGATCGCGTAGTGCTGGGTGGCGCGGTTGTCCCAGATGGCGACATCGCCGTCGGCCCAGTTCCAGCGGGTGGTGTTCTCGAGCCGGGTCACCCGGTCCTGGAACAGGCGGAACAGTGCCTGGGATTCGCTGGTCGACAAACCGACGAAGTTCTTCACGAAATGCCCGAGCAGCAGGGCACGCTCCCCGGTCTCCGGGTGCACTCGTACCACCGGATGCTCGGTCTCGAAGTAGGTCGACTGGAACTCGGCCCGGTACTGCTCGGACTTCGGCCGGAGCGGCTCCACATTCTTCGCCGCGTAGTCGTACACATTGGTGTGCACCGCGCGCAGGTTGTCGGCGAGCAGCTTCAGCGACTCGGGCAGCGAGTTGTAGGCGGCCACCGTCGACGCCCAGGTCGTCGAACCGCCGTAGGTGGGCAGATACTCCGCCCGCAGGATCGACGCCTTCGGGATCCGGTCGACGAACGTCACGTCGGTATGCCACGAATTGGCGCGCCCGTTCTCGGAGTCGATGGCCAGGCTCTTCACACCCTGCGACTTCACCGTGGGATGCGGAGTGGTCGGGCTGCCGAGCAGCTGCGCGAACTCGTGCTGACCGTCTTCGGTGAGGTGGTCCTGGCCACGGAAGAAGATCACCTTGTGCTCGTTGAGTGCGCGCCGGATCGTGGCGACGGTCGCCGCGTCCAGCGCACCACCGAGGCGGACACCGTCGACCTGGGCGCCGATGTGGGCGCCGAGCTTGGTCACGGTCAGGGTGGCCTGGTCGACCGTCATGGGGATCACCTCTGTCTGTTGTGAATTCCGGGTAGGCGTCAAGCACACCGCGAACCCACTCGAACAGACAGGTTTTCCCTCCGGCTGATCCGAAACGTCCTCAGCCCAGGGTTTCCCGCAGGTAGGCCAGGTCGTCGGCGACACCGTCGACGGGGGTTTCGAGGATGACGGGGGCGCCCGCGGTGCGGCAGACCTCGGCGAGCAGCTGCGGGTCGATGGTGCCGTCGGCGAAGTTGGCGTGCCGGTCGGCGCCGGAGTCGAATTCGTCGCGCGAGGAGTTCAGGTGCACCAGGTCGATCCGGCCGGTGATGGCCTTGATCCGCTCGACCACGCCGACGAGTTCCTCGCCACCGGCCCAGGCGTGACAGGTGTCGAGACAGAATCCGGCACCGTAGTCGCCGACGGCGTCCCACAGCCGGGCGATCGAGTCGAAGTGCCGTGCCATCGCGTGGTTGCCGCCCGCGGTGTTCTCGATCAGGATCGGCACGGCGAAGCCGCCCTTGTCCTGCTGGCGTTCGAACAGCTTGCGCCAGTTGTCGATTCCGGTCTCGATCTCGGCGTCGGAGCGCACGTGCCCGCCGTGCACGACCAGGCCGAACGCGCCGAGTTCGGCGGCTGCCTTCGCCTGCTGGGCGACCGCGTTGCGCGAGGGCATCCGCAGCCGGTTGTTCAGGCTGGCCACATTGATCTGATAGGACGAGTGCACCACGACGTCGATCGGGCTGGCCAGGATCTCGGCCGCCTTCGGATGCGGCTGCGGTTTGTCCCAGCTCTGCGGATCGACTACGAACATCTGGATGACCTCGGCGCCGAGCTTCTCGCCGAATCCGATCGGATCGCCCTCGTCGCGAACGTGTGCTCCAATGCGCATAGCTGACACCCTAATCCGCGGCACCGACAAGGTCGGAAGATGTTGCGTGTGGGAGGCGGCAGGAGATACATCGGTAGAATTTCGACGGGTGCTCTGCCCTGGAGGGGGTGACTTCGCGTGTTGGTCAAAGGCGACGTGTTCGCCGGCTACACGATCCGGCGTGTGCTCGGCCACGGTGGCATGGGCGTGGTGTATCTGGCCCGGCATCCGCGTTTGCCACGCCTCACCGCGTTGAAGCTGCTCAGCCGCGATCTGTCCGCCGACGAGGAGATCCGCCGCCGGTTCGAACGCGAGGCCGACCTGGTCGCCCAGCTCGAGCACCCGAATATCGTCAACGTCTACGACCGCGGCACCGACGACGACCAGCTGTGGATCTCCATGCAGTTCGTCGCGGGTACCGATGTGGCGACCGCCGATGTGAACGTGCTGACTCCCGGCCGCGCCGTGCAGATCGCCGCCGAGACCGCCACCGCGCTCGACTTCGCGCACGCGAGCGGGGTCCTGCACCGCGACGTGAAACCGGCGAACATCCTGCTCGCCAAACCGCCCATCGGCCGCCCGGAGCGAGTGGTTCTCACCGACTTCGGCATCGCGGCGGTGCGCGACAGCGAGACCACCCTGTCCTCGGCCGGCTCCATCACCGCCACCCTCGCCTACGCCGCGCCCGAACATCTGGCCGGTGGCCCGATGGACCATCGCGCCGACCAGTACTCGCTGGCCTGCACCCTGTTCTGGATGCTCACCGGCTCGGTGCCGTTCCCTGGGCCGAGCCCGGCGGCAGTGATCCAGGCGCACATGAGCACCCCGGTCCCGCCGCTGCGCAGCCGGCGCCCCGACCTGCCGTCGACGTTGGACGCGGTGCTGGCCAGGGCGACCGCCAAGCACCCGGCGGCCAGGTACGCCAGTTGCACCGAGTTCGCCGACGCGGCCAGGGCGGCGCTGTTCGCCGTGCCGGGACCGTGGCATCACCAGCCGCAGTACACCTCGAGCGGTGTGGTGCTGCGCGCGCGGGAAAACCCGCGGCCCTATCCGGCGCCGCGACCGTCGACGCCCGCGCAGCCGTATCCGCACGTCGCGCAGCCGCATACCCAGCGCCCGTCGACGGGTGGGAATCCGATCCCGCCGCGGCGCCCGGCCACCCGGCCGGGAACCATCGACTTCCCCGGTGGCCGTAACCATCCCGGCTACATCGTGCCGCCGCAGCACCGGCGCCCACCGTGATCGTGTGCCCGCTGTTCGCGGGCCCCGTCGGTGTGGTCACCGACTGCTATGGTTTCGATGATTTTCGGTACGCGCGTGCGCTGGTGGGTCCCGGCGCACGGCGGGAAGTGGAGCAGACATGCTGGCCAACGGAGATGTCTTCGCCGGTTATGTCATCGAACGGCAGCTCGGCCGCGGTGGCATGGGTTCGGTCTATCTCGCCAAGCACCCGCGCCTACCGAGGCTCACCGCGCTGAAGCTGCTCAACCGCGAGATGTTCTTCGACCAGGAAGTGCGTGCGCGTTTCGAACGTGAGGCCGACCTGGTCGCGCGCCTGGATCACCCGAACATCGTCACCGTGTACGACCGGGGCCTCGACGACGAGCAGCTCTGGATCTCCATGCAGTACATCGACGGTATCGATGCCGCCTCGGTGGAACCGCAGTCGCTGCCCCCGGCGCGCGCGCTGCAGATCGTGAAGGAGACCGCCGACGCGCTGGACTACGCGCACGGCATGGGGGTGCTGCACCGCGACGTGAAGCCCGCCAACATCCTGCTCGCCCGCTCGGGCGCGGGCCGTGGCGAACGCGTGTATCTCACCGACTTCGGTATCGCCCGACTGCGTGACGACACCGGTCATCTCACCCAGACCGGCACCTTCACCGCCACCCTCGCCTACGCCTCCCCCGAGCAGCTCACCGGCGCCTCCCTCGATCACCGTTCCGACCAGTATTCGCTGGCCTGCACCCTGTTCTGGCTGTTCACCGGTTCCGGCCCGTTCGCGGCGACCAACCCGGCCGCGGTGATCCAGGGTCATCTGCAGCAACCGCCGCCGCCGCTGAGCAGTGTGCGTCCTGGTCTGCCGCCCGCACTCGACGGCGTGCTGGCCAAGGCGATGTCCAAGCGGCCCGACGACCGGTTCGCCACATGTTCGGATTTCGCCGCCGCCGCGATCGCCGCGCTGAACAATCCGAGCTCACCCGCCCTGCCGCTGGCCCGACCGAGCACGGGACCGGGGATGCCGATCACCGGCGGCCCCCGACCCACCACGGGTGGCGCGATCCCGCAGACCGGTTCGCCGTACCCCCTTGCGGCACAGGGCCCGATGACGGGCGCCGGGATGACGGGCAATGCGATGACGGCCGGTCCGATGGGTACCGCGCACACGCAGGGCCCGATGACCGCGCCGCCGATGCGCAACCAGACACCCGCGCCACACACCGGCGGCGCCTACAGCCAGCAGTCGCACCCGCAGTTCGCGGCGCCGCGTCAGCCCACGGGTGGCAACTACACCCAGTACCCGCAGCGGCCGCCGTCGAAGTCCAATACCGGGCTGATCGTCGGCATCGTGATCGCCGTCGTGCTGGTGCTGGCCCTGCTGATCGGCATCGGTGTCGCGGCGAGCGGCGGCGATTCGAGCACCACGGCGACCACGTCGACGACCTCGACCACCGCGGCCAAGCACGTCACCCCCGACGCCGCCGCGATCAGCGCCGAGTTCAGCCGGATGGTTCCGCCCGATGCCGACAGCGAGACCGGTTACAACGGCGCCACCTGCTGGGAGACCGATCCCAGCTACACCCCGACGGACAACGACGGCGATCCCCAGTTCGGTTCGTGGGCGTGGCAGTGGCGCTGCTACGGCGGCGGTGACGAGCAGGACAACGACCCGTTCTACCGCTTCTACGTGTACAACTCGGCCGCCGACGTGCAGGCGGTGATCGACGGCCTGCCCGCCAACACCAAGTCGACCGACACCAACGGCGGCAAGCAGTACACCAACTACAAGTACTCCGACAACGGGAACAAGATCATCACCGTGTTCACCGGCGACCCGTATCGTGCCCAGTTCCTGATGTTCACCGACAGTTACGGCGAGCCCGAGGACGTGCTGCGCTGGTGGCGTTCGGCCCCGCTGAACTGATGCAGGAGACGACGGGCGTCTTCGCCGGGTACACCATCGAGCGGCTGCTCGGCCGTGGTGGCATGGGTTCGGTGTATCTGGCCAGGCATCCGCGCCTGCCCCGGCGCACCGCGATGAAGTTGCTGAACCGGGAACTGTTCTTCGACAACGAGATCCGGGCCAGGTTCGAACGTGAGGCCGACCTGGTCGCCCAGCTCGAGCACCCGAATATCGTCACCGTGTACGACCGGGGTGTCGAGGACGACCAGCTGTGGATCTCGATGCGCTACATCGACGGTGCCGACGCCGCATCGCTGCCCGATCCGGTCGACCCGGCGCGGGCGGTGCACATCGTCACCGAGACCGCTGCGGCGCTGGACTTCGCGCACAGCCGTGGCGTGCTGCACCGCGACGTGAAACCGGCCAACATCCTGATCGAATCGGTGCACGGCGCCGAGCGGGTGTATCTCACCGATTTCGGCATCGCCCGCCTGCACGACGACAACGCCGCGAAGCTCACCCAGACCGGAAGCTTCACCGCCACCCTGGCTTTCGCCTCGCCCGAGCAGCTCACCGGCGTCGCGCTCGACGGTCGCGCCGATCAGTATTCGCTGGCCTGCACCCTGTTCCGGCTGCTCACCGGGGCTACCCCCTTCGACGCGCCGAATCCGGTGTCGGTGATCCAGGGTCATCTGCAACAGCCGCCGCCGCGTGCGAGCGCCTTGCGTCCCGATCTGTCACCGGCGATGGACGCAGTGCTCGCGCGCGCGATGGCCAAGCGCCGCGAACACCGGTACGCCACCTGCGCGGAGTTCGCCGCTGCCGCCGCCCAAGCGCTCACCGCTCCCGTTGCCGCACCGCGTTTTCCGGTGCACCAGGCGTCCGCGCCGGCCGCGTATCGGCCCGGCTATCCCCCACCACAGCAGTGGCAAGCCCCGCCTCGGCAGGTGCCGAGGAAGAAGGCGGAGAAGTCCGTCGCGGAGGCCTATCTCGGCCCGAAGCGGACCTCACGCTGGCAGGGCTCGGTTATGGGTTGGCTGTCGCTGATCGCGCTCTTCGTCGCCGTCGGCTGGGTGATCGTCGCCGCGCTCAGCGGCTGAGCTCGTAGTTCAGGAAGTCGCGCACGGGCCGGAATCCGATTCCCTCGTAGATCTTGTTCGAGGTGGGGTTGTCCAGATCGGTGAACAGGCACACGTCGGCGCCTTCGGCCCGGATCGCCGCCGACACCGCCGCGGTGAGCGCGCTGGCGTACCCGTTGCCGCGCCATGCGGCCGGGGTGTAGACCGGCCCGACCCGCGCCCAGCCGAACACCCCCGTCTGCCGGGCGACGAAGCAGCGTGGGGCGCCGTCGACCTCCCACAGCCACCACCACCCGCGCCCGATCAGCCGCAGCGCCCGTTCTTCGTCGAGCGCACGCACGGCACCGATCTCGCGGTCGAAGTCGGCGAACCATGCCAGGCACAGCTCCACGTCGTTCGCGGTGGCCTGCCGGGCGACGCCGGGAACCTCGGGCGCGTGCAGGGTTTCGAGCCGGTAGAGCCGCGCGGTGTAGTCCAGGCGGTGCGTGCCGCGGTGTGCCGCCGACCAGTGGTCGAGGAATGCGTCGACTTCGGCGCTGGAACCCTCGACGCTGCGCAGGTTCTCGATGTGCTCGACGAGGGTGTCGACCACGGACGGGATGCTCGCGGCGGGCAGGTCGCCCAGGTAGGCGCGGCCGTCGTCGGTGCACTGGGCGAGCCCGACGACGTCCTCGTCGCGCACCGCCAGGAATCGGGTGCCCGAGAAGTTGCCGTTGATCTGGTTGACGACGCTGCTCGCGATCACCGTGTTGCGCAGGGCATCACGGCGCAGGAAGGTTTCGGCCTCGGGCAGGAACCGGGCGGCGTCACCGGTGATATCGATTCGCACCACATCGACGGTAGCGCCTACCCGTCGGTGGTGGAATCGGATTATGCAGTGGCTCAGGCGGTTTCGCGCGGCTCCTGATCGGCGCGCAGCTTGAGCAGGATCAGGCCCGCGGTGCAGGCCAGGATCAGGCCCGCCACGGTGATCTCCACGTGCAGCCCGGCGATGCCGAGGCCGGCGCCGACGAGTCCGCCGACGAAGAACAACCAGCCGAGTACCCGGGCCACGACAGCGAACGCGCCGTTGCCCGGCGGGGTTGCGGTGTCGGGGGTCTCGGGGGCCTCGGTGGCCGGATCGGGGTTCGCCTCGGCCGTTTCCAGCCGGGGTGTCGAATAAGCTCCCATCAGACTCTCCTCGATGACGCCGATCTGATTCTTGCGTCGCGCAAACCTCGCGCGTCAGGGGTTTCGGTCCGGGCGTCTCATGCGTAACTTTGCTCACACACGCTACGACCCTCTCGCTACGAAAGCCCGCGACACGTCACCACGACACGCTTACGAGACCAATCCGATATCTGAATCATTCATGTTTACAATGAGCCGATTTTCCCGGGCTGCACTACTGTGAGGCGACCCGAAGCCGACGAGGAGTACAAGGCGATGGAAGACAGCAGGGCCAAGCTCGTAGGTCCGGCAATCGCTGTTGGCGCGGTGTCGCTCGGACTGATCGTGATCGGTGCGTGCGGCATCGGACAGCAGGACGTCTACGTGACGCCGCCACCGCTGCAGGCCGGGCTGGCCGCGGCGCCGAGCCAGGTCGCCGACGACCCGACCTCCACCACGGTCCGCGTCTCGATCCCGCCGTCACCGACCTGGCGTATCGCCCCGTACATGTCGCCGCGCAAGCCTTTCAGCCTCAGCTCCACCGAGACCTCGCCCTCGGAGACCCCCGCACCGGACGATCCGTCCAGCGCCCCCCACCCGACCGAGGCGACCTCCGAATCCCGCCCGCCGGAGCCCACCACCGAGTCCCCCGAGACCACCACCGAGGACTCCACCCCCACCACCACCCGCCCACCCCGCACCACACCCCCCACCCGCACGGTGAACCCCCCACGCACCCGCCCCACCTACGAGGGCGAGTTCGAAGACCCCGACCTCCCCACCACCAACGCCCACGACAACACCACCCGCACCCCCACCCCCACCACGGCCCCACCGACAACCACCCAGGCCGACGGCTGATCCCGAAGCCGCCATCACCCTCACTCGAGACCGAACACAACGACCTCCACGTCGTGAGACTCGATCACAGGCATGATCGCACCTTCGACATCCGACCACTCGAGCCCGCCGAGCCCCGCACCGATACGCGGAACCCCGATTCGCCGCAGGTCGGCTTCATCCGCATGAGCAAGCATCGCTCCGACCGATGAAACGATGGCGGGAAGAGTCGCCTTTCCGCGCCAATGGGCCTGCGTACCCAGGTTGTAGACGGTCACATCGTCACACTGCCAAACGAACACAGATCCAGGCGTCAATCGGCCATCGCGGCACCGGACTCGATACTCCTCATACATTTCCGGCCACCGACGTTTGAATTCCGTCGCAATACCTCGCCCCATTGCACCAGCACAATTACAACCGTGCCCGACCGCATCGAGGTCGGTGGCAGCGAACAGGTTACCGACGCGATGGTGCAGCTTTCCGGTGGTCATACGTGATCCCCTTTGATTAAGAGTGACAATTCTGTTGCCGAATATTTTTCCGACAGAAATAGCGTATTGAACGCGACCGGCTCATTTCCCCATTCACGCCCTATACCCGGAGCGTTAGCCCAGTAGCACCCCGCACTGTTCAACACCCTCAGATATGTTTTCAGGTCTCGGCGATCGCCCGCAAGCACATTCTGCGCATGGTGAATAATGGTCAAGTATCTTCTGGACGGCAGATTGTCCAGCGTAGTCAAGCATTCTTCGAAAGCCGGCCAGTTCGAGCCGAAGTACGGCGGAAACTCGAACTCTGAATAGTAGCAACCGAAGAGCCCGTCGACGCTATCCATCTCGGCGCCATCCAGGGAAAATACGCGTATTCCAGAGAAGGCAGGGGTCAACTCAGCCAGGCTCTCGATATCCTCCTTCCCACGAAAATGAACCCAAGGCCGGTCGGCGTCGAAAGCGGATCCTTTTGTTGAAGACACGATAAGAAGCTCCTACCACCGTTCCGGACTTGCCATTTACCAACCGGATCCTTGGGATTGCATCTCTATACATCTCACGATCCCTTGATTCACGCACGATCCTTCACCCAACGAAATATCGGGTTGAACATATTTATCGATCGGACTCGATATATCACGATAGAGGCCTGAATTTGAAGCGAAACGAATGGGAAGTCCCTCCTGTAACAACAGATAGTCGCGATCAACCATAGGGTCCTTGGTTTGTTCGGCAGGGGTACGGCTGGAGCGGCCGACGCCGTAGCCGTATGCGATAGGTTCTGCCACCACTGGCAGAGTAGCTCCCACCTCGCTATGCTGCTGATTGATCGCCCAAGGGGGGCGCGATCGCCAGAAGCATTGGGGGAGGCTGGCTTTCATGATCGACTCGTTCTACACCGGATTCGGCAACCCACCTGCTCTGCGTGAGTCGTTCACGGTGGACACCGCACCGGAAGCGTGCCGACGACCGTATTCGATGACGGGCCCGGAACGTCGAACGACGAAGCGGGGCACTCGTGGCGGCTGAGCTGAAAGTCTCGCCGGAAGTGCTGATTCAAGCGGCACAGGGGATCACCGGGATCATCAGCGAGCTGTCGGAGATCGGGGTCAAGGAGACCGCGTCCTCGGGGCGTGGCTTCGCGCTGCTCACCATGTCCGGGCTGGAGGCCGGGAAAGCCGTGGTGCAGAAGGGGTTCGAGGAATTCACCGAGCGGTGGTCCTGGGGCGTGCGATATCTGGTGCAGTCCGGCAACTCGATCGCCGAAGCGGTGGGATTGGCGGCAGGCCGCTATTACATGATGGAGCAGCAGGGCTCCGACACGTTCAAGCAGATGTATACCCACCTGCTCGGCAATCCCCACCTGTCCAGCGCGGAGATCAAGGAGCGGACGTGGGGCGAAACCCTTGCGGACAATCCGATCAATATGGCGCTCAACGCCGACTACAGCGCCAAATCCTTCGAAGACGCGGCCGCACACGCTGACAAGAACTGGCAGGTGGTGCAGGCCGTCGGCCCGCAAGCCATGGCCAACCTCTCCACGCTCGACCCGTACTCCTACGCCGCCCCCGACAATGGCCTACCCGATGCGGGCTGGAACACCGGGGCCGCCGAGCAAGCCGCCGCGATTCTGGATCCCCCGGGCTGATCGGTGGGGGTGTTCGACAACTTCGGCGACCTGTTCGGCCGAGGAGTGGAAAGTGCTGTCGAGAAAGCCGGGGCACTCGCCGACGACGTCCTCGACGTCGCCTCCACCGGTGCGCAGAAGCTCGGCATGGACAGTTTGGCGGAGTCTCTCGACGATCTCGGAGACCAACTCGTCTCGGCCGCCGGTGGTGAAGTCGAAGAGCGTGCGCTCGGGGAGACGAAGGACCCGAAGGAACTGATCCGCGGCGAGCCGACAGTCATCACCGATGCCGCGACCACGTTGCGTGAGATGGCGACCCAGATCGCCAAAACCGGCGACGCACTGAAAACGATCGATGCCGCGGACTGGACCGGGGCTGGCGCGGACGCGTTCAATGCCGTCTACGACCAGCAGCCGAAGCTGTGGTGGGATGCCGCGGAATCGTTCACCGCGACCGCCGGTGTCCTCGACAGCTGGTCCGCGGCGGTCACCACCGCGCAAGCACGTGCCGCGGATGCGATCGCCGAGTGGGAACGGGCCCTGGCCGAGGAACGCACCAAGAAGGACTGGTGGAACTCGCTCACCGGCGATCAGCAAAAGCAGGTCGGCCCGCTGCCCGATACCTGGACCGCGCTGCGGGACAATGCCCGGCAGATCTTGAGTTTCGCTCGCACCCAACGCGATAACGCCGCAACCGAGTCGAGCGCCAAGATCGCCGAAGCCACCGGCAAGGCGCCGACCACACCGCCGTTCACGTCCCGAATGGCGGCGAACCTGTCGGATCTGGCCGATATCGGTGAGCACGCCAAGTTGAGCTTCGAGTCCGGCGTACTGACCGGCCTGACGGGGCTCGTGCAGTTCGTCCGGCAGGTGAATCCGACCGATGCCTATAACATCACCCATCCGGCCGACTACCTGTCGAAGATGTCGGATTTGGGGACCGGGCTGGTGGTCGCGGCCGCCGATCCCGGTGCGGCTGTCGACGCGATCCTCTCGGAAGCGCGCGCGAACCCGTTCGAGTTCGCCGGCTCGATCACGAGCGATCTTCTCGTCACGGTCGCCACCGGCGGCGGAGGCGCGGCGAAGCCGGTGTTGTCGGCGATCGACAAGCTCAGCGACGTCGGTCGTCGCATTCCCGGGGGCAATCGCGACAGTCCCGATGGGGCTACACCGGAGCAGTCCGGCACTCCCGAACCTGTCGATCACGATGGCGAGAACTCATCGCACGCCCCAGCGCCCCAGGCCGGGGTGCCGGACGGGTCCAACGCCGGGCCGCAATCGGGCGTCGACGCCGGCGCTCGGCCCGACGCCGGGCCGGAATCGCCGACACAGCGCCCCGACACTCGACAACTCCAGGAAGCGCCGGAAGAAAACGCCTCCGGCACTCCGCTACACAACACCCCGGAACCGCGTGCGGAGCCTCCGACCGCACGCCCTGATACCGAAACGCCCGCGCCACGACCGGGTTCCGAGAACTCGACCCCCGCTCGAACCGACGCCGACGATCGGCCGAGCACTCCGGTTCACACCAACGGCCCGGAACCCGATCCCGACGACAACGCCAAAACTGTCGAGGCACCCCGCCAACCCGGCACCGATCCGAATCCCACGCGCCCGGTCCAGGATTCGAACTCTCCGGTCGGCAACCCCGGCACCGACGCGCCGACCACCCAAGCCCCGTCACAGACCACTGCCGAGACACCCAGGGGAGAGCCGCCGACCCGGGTCGGCGAGCCAGATCCTGCCACTACCCGGCCCGACCCTGGGTCGACCAATTCCGCCCCCGACCCGGACTCGACTCGACAACCGCCCGCCCGGGCCGACGCGGACGGCGACGGTGGGTCGACGTCGAATCCGCACCAATCCAGTCCCGAGTCCGACTCGACTCGGCAGCCACCTGCCCGGGCCGACACAGGCGGTGACGCGGGCTCGACATCGAATCACGACCGATCCGATCCGGCTACCCCCGCCCGCTCGGATGCCGCTGAGCCTCAACGCGATTCGTTCACCCCGGCGGCGACCATGTCTCCGACGCCGAATACCCGCGCGCCAGAATCCCCCGCGAGCACCCGGACACCGGACCCGCGCCCCACCGCCACACCTGACAACCGCCAGGCCGGCGATACCGAAACCGACCGGAACCAGCAGAAGCCGGACGAGCACGCCAACACACCGGACCAAGACAGAGCCACGCCCAGCCCTTCACCACGTGCAACGCCGGATTCGAACACGCCTCAGTGGCACGGTGATTCACGATCGGCGCCTGACCACGACACCACCGCCGCTCCATCTCCCGCGCGCGGCGATGGTGATTCCTCCTCCGATCCGGACTCCGGAGAGCGCGGTACCGATAACTCGAACGGCGACCACGACAAGAGCGACAAAGAAGTCGACAAGTCCGAAGCTGACGAGTCGGATTCCTCCGAACATGTCGACGACCCCGACAAGATCCGCGAATCCACCATCGAGGACCCGGTCGAGCACAACCGAACCGACGATGACATCGAAGAATGCAACGACCCTGTCGACGCGGCCACCGGTGAATTCCTCCTCCCCGAACTCGATCTGAACCTGCCCGGCGTCCTGCCACTGATCCTGAAGCGTCGTCACCGGTCGAACTACCGCTTCGGCCGCTGGTTCGGCCCGTCCTGGTCGGCGACCCTGGACATGCGGGTGGTCGTCGACGACCACGGTGTCATCTTGATCGGCGAGGACGGCGTAACGCTGCTCTATCCCCACCCGCAACCTGATGCTCCAGTACTGCCGCTATCGGGTGCGTCGCGCTGGACGCTGAGCCGCGCCGACTCCGGCGGCTACCGGGTCTGGGATCCCGAACGCGAACTGATCTGGCATTTCGCCCCCGAACCCGTCCGGGCCGGCATCGATGTCGCCCTCGGCAACTACGCGATCTCGGCCATCACCGACCGCCACCACAACCGCATCCGATTCCACTACGACAGCGACGGTGTGCCGACCGAGATCACCCACACCGGCGGCTACCGCGTGGCCGTCACCACCGCCGGTGGGCGCGTCACCGGACTCGACATCCTCGGTCCGTCCGGCGGTCACCTCACCACGATCCGCGAATTCGGATACACCGCAGGTCAGTTGGTCGCCGTCACCAATGGTGTAGGCGCGACCACCCGGTACACCTACGACCACGCCGACCGTGTGACGTCGTGGACCGATTCCAACGACAACTACATGGTCAATACCTACGACGAGGCCGGCCGAGTCACTCGTCAGCGCGGTATCGCAGGAGTCCTCGACGCCGATTTCAACTACTCCGCATTCCCCGACGGGACCGGTCGAGTCACCACGCACATCAATTCCCTCGGCGCTCCGACCACCTACGGTTTCGACACCGATCTGCGCACCCGTGACGTCCGCGATCCCAACGGCGCCCGCACACACACCGACTACAACGCCGACCGCAACCCGCTGACGTTCACCGCCCCCGACGGCGCGGTCACCCGCTACACCTACACCGACGACGGCGACGTCGCCTCCATCACCCGCCCCGACGGCAACACCACCTACCTCGAATACCTGTTCCGCAACCGCCCCACCCGCATCACCGACGTCGACGGCACCGAACTCCGCCGCGAATACGACACCAACGGCAATCTCACTGCCGTAATCGCCCCCACCGGCGCCCGCACCACCTTCACTCATCACCGCTGCGGTGCCGTCGCGACGATCACCGAACCGAGCGGAGCGACAACCAGCATCGATGTCGACGCGGCGGGTCTACCGATCCGAATCACCGATCCGCTCGAGTCGGTAACCACCATCGAGCGCGACGGCCTCGGCCGTCCCCACCGCATCACAGACCCGCTCGGTGCGACAACGACCCATCGGTTCTCACCTACCGGTCAGCTTCTCGAACGCGCCCTCCCGGACGGACACCGCGAAACCTGGACCTACGACGGTGAAGACAACCTCCTCACCCACACCGACCCAGCAGGCGGGGTCACCCGATTCACCTACACAGCGTTCGACCTTCTCGCGGCCCGCACGGACCCGGCCGGTGCGACCACCACCTACACCTGGGACACCGAACGCCGCCTCACCGCAGTCACCAATCCCAACGGTGAAACCTGGCACTACGTCTACGATCCCGCGGGCCATCTGATCGCCCAGACGGACTACACGGGCGCGACCACCCACTACACGCACGACCCGGCCGGGCGCACCGTCACGATCACTCCCGCCACCGGCATCACCCGGCATCACGCGTATGACATCCTCGGCCGCCTCACCGCGATCACCACCGATTCCCGCGACTGGATCCACTACACCCACGACTTGTCCGGCCGTCTACTCTCCGCGACCAACGGCAACGACAAAACCCCTTCCCACACTCTTCAATTCAGCTACACCGACACCGGCCAGCTCGCGTCCCAGCAAGTAGACGACCAACCGCCGATGCGGTTCGACCACGACGAGTTCGGACGCCGCACCCGCCGCACAACCCCCACCGGCGCCCAAACCCACTGGTCCTTCGATTACGCAGGCCGCCACGGCGGGATGACCGCCGACGGCCACAACATCGACTTCACCTACGACCCGGCAGGCCGTCTCACCCGATGGCAACTCGACGAACTCGCCATCGACACCACCTACAACCCTGCAGGCCTGCCTAACAGCCAAACCGTCACAGCCCACCCACACCGCCTGTTCAACATCGGCCTCGACTCCGCCCCACGCACCCCGCCCCGAAACCTGCGCACCGACGAGTACGCCTGGCGCCCAGACGGTTACATCACCAACCACACGACCCATCACCACAACAATGCGTCGGTCAGCCGCGACTACGAACTCGACCCGATCGGACGCGTCACCACCCTCACCCGCGACAACCAGGTCACCGAGCGCTACACCTACGACCCCCTCAGCAACATCACCAGCAGCGACACCCCGGACTCGCCGGCTGCCCCCGCCCATGCCACCAACTCCCGCCGCCGCGAATACCGCAACAACCTCCTGATCCGAAACGGCCGCACCACTTACCACTACGACAACGCCGGCCGCCTGATCCGCAAAACCACCACCCGCCTATCCCGAAAGCCCGCCACCTGGCACTACCGCTACAACAGCTTCGACCAACTCACCGACGTCTGGACCCCTGACCACCAATGGTGGCACTACACCTACGATCCCCTCGGCCGCCGCACATCGAAGCAACACCGCACCGCCGACGGCACCATCCTCGACCGCACCGACTACACCTGGGACGCAACCAACCTCACCGAACAAACCACCGCCGACTCCACCACCCGCTGGCACTACCAACCCGGCACCCACACACCCCTCACCCAAACCACCGATCAAACAACCGTCGATCGCGAATTCGTAGCGATCATCACCAACCTAGTCGGGTCGCCGACTGAACTGATCGACCCCAAGTTTGCTGAACAGACCGCGCATGCCTCCAGCGATCTATGGGGGAAAACCATTTGGCACGGGGATACGCAAACACCTCTTCGATTCGCTGGGCAGATCCACGACCCCGAAACCGGACTGCACTACAATTACCACCGGTTCTATGATCCGGCCTTGGGTCGCTATCTAACGTCGGATCCACTCGGCCTTGAACCTGCGCCTAATCCTATTGCTTATCCGCATAACCCGCTCACATGGTTCGACCCGCTCGGTTTGATATCCGACGAATGTCGAAAGAGCAAGGAAATTACCCTCGACGCGTTTGATTCCTTCGAACAGGCGAGAAACAAGGCACTGGAATTGATCGGCGATATCGACCCCGCAGTTCGGGAGCCGTATGTCGGACGACTCGAGGTTGCGACGAGCACTTATGGCAAGAATATTGGGTTCCACACGCCGCGTGCCGAATTGTACAAACGATTTAGGATCGACTTCGATCCGATGAAGGGGCCCCATATCAACGTCGAAGTCGGTAAGGGGTCGTCAGCTAGAAAATGGGCTGTACCCTGGATCGGTACTGAATCGGATATCGCCAGATTGCTTAGGAGAAACGCATGACGATTGACGGAGTGTACGGCACGAGGCCTGACTACCTGCCGAAGTCGATGATCCGTGCTGTGCGGGTTGATGTCGCCGGTCGCCCGCGTATCGGCTGGGTTGGCCAACCAGGCGTGAAGTTCCTCGATCTGCATCAGCATGACGAGTATGAAGAGGCAAGCATCCGCCGATTTTCAAGGAGATCGGATGGTACGGTCAATTGGGGTGAAGTCTCCAAAAGCCTTGTTCTGAAGGCTGGTGATTGCGATTCGCTCGATATCGTGGAAACGATTCAAGAATTTATGTCGGATTCAAATATTTTGATATTCTTCTGGGATAGCTTGCTGATGCCGAGTGTCGAGATGAAGAATCAGTATTTGAAGGCTTATATCAGCGGCATAATCGCGCAGGTTGCCGAGTTCTGGGTATACTCCCCCAGTGGTCGAGTGTTGATCGAAAACACGTTGCGCGGAGAGATAACCGCCGCAAAGGTGCCTTCCGCATAGAGCGTCGACTCCTACCCGACTACACCTGGACTCCGGATCTGCAAGAATGATCAGATGCCATTCCTACCACAGACTGCGTCAGTGCGTAGAAATTGGAGTCAATGCCTCACTTTAAGGCAACTTCGATGTCGACTCTAATTCAGGAGCCGATGTCCAACCGTGGATGCGGGAATTCTGGAAATCGGCAGCCCTACGTTACGCAGCGCACCGAGGGAAAGAAAGTGGTCAGTGCAGGATGTGCTGATCTCCTTCGATCCGCGCCAGCGGGGTGCGGGAATTCTCGGGTCAGATTGATTCAGCGCGAGGCAACTGCGCCATTCCCAGAGTCCGCGAAATATCGTCCGGTATCGGATATGGCCGCTCGGAAGGAATCAACTCGCGCGCACCGCTTTCATCTTCAGCGGTGATGCGACTACGCGTTTCATGCGCAAGTTCAGTGACATCTTCGATGCCGACGATCCATTCGTCGCAGTAGCGGCGAACGGCTTCCCCGGAGAGACCGACCTGCAATGAACGGTATGGGAGAGGCGACATTCTGATGTCGCGCTCGGGATCCCACTGGATCCGAACAGGGGCGGTGAGGCTGCCTCGCCACTGGGCGCGATCGGTGTGTGCGGTGCGGTCGAAGCTGGCGAGCGCGGAGTGCCGCAATGCCCACTCGAAACCCTCACGGGTGATGGTTACCGCCAGCACATGCTCCTGGCCCGGCTTGGATGCCCATCCAGAGCGGTACATCATCCAGAGAAAGGATGGTTTGATCCACGTCATCCGCTCCCGGTTGAAGGCGTCGGGGAACCTCCCTGTCGCGGCGGCTGGTACAGCGATATCGGCTCGATACGCCTGGTACACCGTGACGGTCGATGCATCGAAGCGTGCACGAACCTGACGAGTGGGTACGTTCATTCCGATCATCGTGCCTGCGACTCGGCCGCGCCGCCAACGATTTTCGGCAATGGTGCGCACCCATGCCGAGTACGCACCATTCCCGGGCTGTCTACAACTCCGGCAAGTCGTAACTGCCGACGCAATCGGCGAGCACCCGCCGGTGTTCCAGTTCTCCGCCGAGGGTCTGGCCGATTGCGGTGAGGCGGGCGACGTAGTGGCTCACCGGGTATTCGGCGGTGACGCCGATTCCGCCGTGCATCTGGATGGCCTCGCGGCCGATGTGGGCGGCGGATTTTCCGATCTGCAGGCGGGCGCGTGAGGCGACGATCGGGTCGTTGGAGCCGTCGGCGAGGGCGGCGGTGATGTAGAGGTTCATGCTGCGGGCCAGTTCCAGGGAGACGTAGCAGTCGGCGGCGCGCTGGGTGAGGGTCTGGAACTTCGACAGGGTTACGCCGAACTGCTTGCGCGACTTCAGGTAGTCGGTGGTCGAGGTGAGTGCTACCTGCATGGCGCCCACCGATTCCGCGCACAGTGCCGCGTGGGCGTAGCCCTGGGCGAGCGCGATCTGTTCGGCCGCGTCGACCGTGTCACCGAGCAATTCGCCCGGCGCCGAGGCGAAATCGAATTGGGCGCCACGGCGGCCGTCGAAGGTGCGGTAGGTGCGGCGCTGCACGCCGGAGCCGGTGGGGTCGACGAGGAACAGGCCGACACCGCCGCCGGGAAGTACCGCGCTGACGATCAGCTGATCGGCACAATCACCGCGCGGGACCGGGTTCTTCACACCGGTCAGGGTGTACGAATCACCCTGCTGTTCGGCGGTTGTGGTGACCTCGGTGGACGGCCAGCGCTGTCCCGGTTCGGCATGGGCGAAGGCGAGCAGGAGGGTGCCCTCGGCGAGTGCGGGCAGCAGCCGGTGGCGCTGATCGGCGCTGCCGGTGAGCCGGATCAGCTCGGCCGGAACGACCACGGCGTCGAGCACCGGTTCGGGGGCAAGCGCACGGCCCAGTTCCTCCTGCACGAGCATCGCCTCGACGGGGCCCGCGCCGACGCCGCCGTCCTCCTCGGGGATGGTCAGGCCGAGGACGCCCAGGTCGGCGAGTTGCTTCCAGACCGTGCGGCTCCAGCCGGGATCGGTGTCACCCGCCTTGGTGAGGGCCTCGCTGTCGTAGAACCGGTGCAGCAGTTCGCGCACGGTGTCACGCAGCATCGTCTGTTCTTCGGTCAGTGCCAGATCCATGTCAGCGCCTCACAATCCGAGGATCGTGGAGGAAATGATCGAGCGCTGGACCTCGCTCGAGCCTCCGTAGATGGTCACCTTGCGGTAGTTCAGGTAGCCGGGGCCGGTGTGCTGGGCCCAGGCGGGTGAGGCGATGTCGTCGGCGTCGACGGGAAGGGCGTCGGCGCCCGCGATGTCGAGCAGCAGTTCGGTGGCTGCCTGCTGCAGTTCGGTGCCGCGCAGTTTCAGCACCGAGGAGGCCGGGTTGGGTTTGCCGTCGGCCGAATTGGACACCACCCGCAGCTGGGTGAGTTCCAGGGCGAGCAGTTCGTTCTCGAGTTCGGCGATACGCACGGCGAAGACCGGGTCCTCGATCAGGGTGCCGTGGCCGGTGCGGATCGAGCGCGCGTGGTCCTTGGCCAGCCCGATCTTGACCTTGGTCTTGCCGACGCCGGTGATGGAGGTGCGCTCGTTGCCGAGCAGGAACTTGGCGTAGGTCCAGCCCTGGTTCTCCTCGCCGACCAGCTGATCGGCGGGCACCCGGACGTCCTCGAAGAACACCTCGTTCACCTCGTAGCTGCCGTCGATCAGTTTGATCGGGCGCATGGTGACACCGGGCGACTTCACGTCGAAGAGCAGGAAGGAGATGCCCGCCTGTTTCTTGGGCGCCGACGGGTCGGTGCGCACGAGGCAGAAGATCCAGTCGGCGTACTGGCCGAGCGTGGTCCAGATCTTCTGCCCGTTGACGATGTAGGAGTCACCGTCGCGCACGGCGGTGGTGCGCAGCGAGGCCAGGTCGGAACCGGCGTCGGGCTCGGAAAAGCCCTGGCACCACCAGATGTCGAGGGCGGCGGTGGGCGGCAGGAAACGCTGCTTGAGCTCCTGGGAACCGAACTGGGCGATCACCGGGCCGACCATGGAGGCGTTGAAGGTGAGCGGTTCGGGCACCGAGGCCAGCTGCATCTCGTCGAGCCACAGGTGACGCTGCATCGGCGTCCAGTCCTTGCCGCCCCACTCGACCGGCCAGTTCGGCACGGCGAGCCCGTGATCGTTGAGGATCTTGTTGGCGGTGACGATGTCTTCGCGGGAAAGCTCGTGTCCGTATTTCACACGGTCACGGATCTCGACGGGGATCTCGGTGTGATAGAAGTGCCGGAGCTCATCGCGGAAGGCGACCTCTTCCGGGGACAGGGCTAGCTTCATACGGGTCTCCCAGCGTCTCTAGTAGCCGTCCTGGAGAAACCTACCCCGCACGGCGACGCCGCGACACCACCACGCTGCCACCGGCCCGTCGAACTGGTACGTTGCCACACGGACCGGGGAACCGGTGGGCGAGCAGCAGGGAGTTACGGGTGAACGGCAGATCCATCGCAGGTAGGGCGGCGGCGGTGACCGCGGCGAGCATCGGTGCTGTGGTCGTGCTCGCCTCGACCGCGAGTGCGTCTCCTCTCGACGACGCCATCACCCACTTGCGCGATCTCGCCGGCGAGGACGTGAGCACCAAGGCCGGTGTCGACGCGATCGCCAACTTCACCGGCATGGTCGGCGCCGACCGCCTGCGTGACATCTCGGCCCAGTTCATCCCGCTGGGTTATGCCGCCCCCACCTTCGGCTGCGGCAGCAACGGACCCATCACCACCATCATCGCCGCCGCGACCGTCGAGGGCCCCGGCCCGCGCACCGGAACCAGCCTGACCCCGGGCGATGTCCGGTTCAGTGCCAGTCCGGCCCACACCGGTGTGCCGCTGGCCTCCGGCCTGAGTGTGGCCTGGGTGAATGTGAACAACGGGCAGAGCGGTATCGCCGCCCTCGACGACCTCACCGAATACCAGCTGCCGTCGCTGTCGAAGACGATCACCAGCGGCGCGGGCACCGTGGTCGCCTCCATGTGGGGCACCATCGACTACCCCGGCGCGCGCTGCGTGATGACGCCGACCGTCGGCACGTTCGTCGTTCCCGATCTGCCGGTGGCGGCTCCCGAAGCACCGGCCGCCCCGCCCGCGCCGGAACCGCAGGCCCCCGCCCCCGGTTCGGGTGCGCCCGGTGCCGGTGCGGCACAGTCGCAGGCGCCCGCCCCCGAAACGCCCGCTCCGGCCCCGGCCCCGGCAGAGGCGCCGCAGCCGGCTCCCGCGCCCGCTCCCCCGACTCCGCCGTCGGCGCTGAGCGTCGGCGGCTGATCATTCGGCGCCCGAGGCGCCAGGATTCGAAAACGGCCGTCGACTGATGTCGGCGGCCGTTTGTCGTGCGAAAGGGTTCGGGTCAGCCGCGCGGGCGGATGCGCAGGACGGTTCCCTCTTCGGTGCCCGCGAGCAGCGCCGTCGAGTCGGCCGGGTCGGCGACGACGGCGGTGAGCGGCTGGGTGGCGACGATCGTGCAGGCACCGCCCGTGGCCAGGTCGACGCGCACCAGCTGTCCGGTCAGGGTCGTCACGTACAGGGCGCCGTCGCGCAGGACCAGGTCGTCGACGAAATCGGGCAGCGAACCGAATGAGGTCAAATCGGCGATGGTTGTGCTCACCGCCGGATTCGTGCGCGACAAGCGAAGCACCCGGCCGACCGGACCGGCTGTGCTGTCGACGTAGTTCGCCGTGACGTAGACCGAATCACCGGAGACCACAACACCATTGGGCCCCTCGACGGTGGCGTTCGACCACCAGGTCATGTCCTCGGTGCCGTCGGGAAAGAGGCGGTGCACGCCGTCGCGGGCGGTGACGTACAGGTTGCCCTGGGCGTCGAAGGCGGCGCCGTTGGGGTGGATGAAACCGGTGGCGAAGGGTTCTGGCCCCGGGTCGGCGGCGGTGGGGTCGAATCGGACGACACCGCCGGAATCCGACAGCGGCGAATTGCCGGTGACCACGTAGAGCAGGCCGTCGGGACCGAGTCGGACGGCGCCGGGCGCCGCGATATCCACCGTGGCGGTGAGCTTTCCGGCGCTGTCGTAGCGCTGCACTTCACCGCGCAGCACGCGCGACACCCACACGTCACCGCGCTCGTCGATGCCGAAGTTCTCCGACCAGTCCAGTAGTGGGACCGTCGAGTGGATCGCGATCTCCTGACCGGCCCGCCCACAGGCGGCGACCGGGTCGGCACCGGCGACGCCGGTGACCGCGGTGCTCACGCCTGCCGCACCGACGACAATGCTTGCCACACAACGACGCAACGACAACATGGACGACCTCGACTCTGAACCGGGTGGACTGGCGAAGTGTAACGGCTGGCGCGATGCTTTGGCAGGTGCGGATAATCGGCCGGTGCCCTACTTCGACAGCGCGCGTGGCCGTCTGCACTACCGGCGCAGGTCAACCGGCCTGGTCGCCGCGACCGTCGTGTTGCTGCCCGGCACCGGTCAGCACAGCGGGCACTATCACCGATTCGGTACCGCGCTGGCCGCCCTCGGCATCGAGTTGTGGACCCTCGACACCTCGGGACAGGGCCTGAGCGAGGGCGATCCGCACGCGCCGGGCACCCTCGGCGAACTGGTCGCCGATGCCAGGGGCCTGCTCGAGTTGGTGCGGGCCGAAACCACCTCCGCGCCGGTGCTCATGGGCCACTCTCTCGGCGCCGTCACCGCGCTCGCCGTCGCCGTCGATCAGCCCGCCGGCCTGCGCGGACTGGTCCTGTGCGGCACACCGCGCCGGGCCACCGAGACCGCGCCCGATCCGCGCCTGCCGACGCTCGCGGTGCACGGAATCGACGACCGCCGGGCACCGATCGATGCGATGCGGCTATGGACACAGCGGTTCGGATCGGTAGATTTGCGCGAGTACGCCGACGCCGGTCACGACCTGTTGCACGAGCCGGTGCGGGACCGCGTGGCCGACGATATCGCGCGGTGGGTACTCGCCACGGCGGACTGAACGACGAAGGGGGAAGCGGTGCAATCGAATCGCACGGGGCTGCCGAATACGGCGGCGCTCGGTCAGGCCGTCGAGGAGGGCGGACTGTGGGTCGACGGGGTGCTCGTCGCCGACGGCGCGACCGAACGGTGCGCGCTGCGCTACGAACGTCTCGCCGCCGCCGTCGACGCGCAGGTGCAGGCCTTGACGCAGGCCGCTACGCTGCCCGGCTTCGGCGGGCTGCCCTCGGGTGCCGCGCTGCGCACCGGCTTCGAGACCAAGACCGGCAATGCCCTCGACCAGTTGCGTGCCTACGCCGCGACGGCTCGTCAGCTGGCCGCCGTGCTGCGGGCCGCCGGGGCCGCCTACCAGGAGAGCGATCAGGCGATGGCGAGCGCGGTCCGGGCGATCGAGACGGGTGATGGGCATGCGTAGCATTTCCGGTGCACCGGGGACCGACCCGGACTATGTGGCCGTCGTCGAGGTGTTCGACAGCCTGTCGCATTCCGAAATCCACACGGCGGTACAGCAACTCGACCCGGCCGCCTTGAGCAGTGGCGGGCAGTTGTATCTCACCGCGGCCACCGCAGTCGGTGACGAGGTCGACAACGCGCATGCCGAGATCCGGGCCGCGATCGCCGACGGGTGGCGTGGGTCGGGGGCGCAGTCCGCCGTCGATGCCCTTCGCACGTTCGAGCAGGTGGGTCGGCAGATCGCGGATGTGCTGACGGCGGTCGGTGTCCGGCTGTGCCAGGCGGGTGACGCCGCGGAGTCGATTCGCGCCGCTGTCGCCGAACCCGCGGCGGCGCAGCCTGATCCGGACGGCGCGCTGCTCGATCCGCAGCAGGCCACGGACAATGCCACGATTTCGCGGGAAGCCGAGAACGCCCGGCTGGATGCGGTGCAGGCGATGGAGACGATCTACGCGGGGGCTTTCGTGCCCACCGGGTCGGGGGTGCCAGCCTTCGGCGAGATCGCTTCGGGCACAACGGATGTAGCGGTCGTCGGTGCGCTCGGTGCGGTGCCTTCGCCGGTGGTCATGGCGGTTACCGGCGAGGGGTCCGATGTCGCGGTTACCGGTGCGGCAGCAGGGAACGCCGTTTCCGATGCGGTGGGAGGGTCGACGGCAGACGGCTCGGGTGCTGCGGTTTCACCGGCGAGTGTGAGTAGCTCGACGGCGAGCACTTCCCTGTTCGCAGGCGGTTCCGCAGCGGTCGCCCCGGCAGCGGCCGCGGCCGGAGCCGGCACGCCGAGTGCCGTGTCCGGTGCCCCAGTGGGGTCCGGCGCCGCGAGTGGAGTGCCCATCGTGGGCCCTGTTCCCGCCGGCGCGCTCGGGCGGGCCGGGAAACGCGCGAACGCCTCGCGGAAGGAATCCGGTTCACCGGCGACACAGGCGGCTTCGCTCGGCGAATCCGGTTCTCCAGCCACGCGATCGGCGTCGTCCGAGGACGTCCGCCAAGATCCCACCGTGGCCGGTGGCGAAGCGGCTGCCGGAATGAGTGCGGGCGCGATCGGTGGGCTCATGGGTGGGGCGATGGTCGCGGCGGACCACACCCGCGCACCCGGCGGCCCGCGCCCGCCCGCCCAGCCCGACATCGAGGACGACGACGACGAATTCCTGCGCTTTCTCGAGGAAGAACCCACCTTCCTCGAACCCGCCGACGAGGTGAACCCCCTGATCGGGAAGCTGGAACCGACCAGTCCCGCCGTGCTCGGAGAGTGGACCGAGCAGGAGTGAACTGGCACCTCACGCCCGATCAGTTCGCGCTGGCCTGGGCGCGTACCGACGGCGACCGGATCCCGTATCCGCTCGCCGTTCGCGCGTCCGCCCGCGACACCGCCGAGCGGGCGGCCGCCCGACCGGCACTCGACGCCTGGTGCGCCCGCACCCTCGACCCCGACCTCTCGGCGGCGCTGCGCGTGCTGGCCAAACCGGAGATCCGGGTGGAGGTGTGCGGACACGCGCCCGCGCCGGTGCGCATGCTCGGCGCCGTCGCGGGGGACGTGGCGGTGCTCGCCGTGCAGTCGCCCGGCATCGCGGCCGACCGAGGTGGCGACCTGCACGTTCAAGTCGGTGCGACGAAACGTTTCGCGCCCCAAGTCTTTTCCCGGATGCCGCGCCAACCCGTGGGGACCGGTCCGCGCATCGCCGCACCGGCGGCACGCGTGCGCGAGGACAGCCGCGACCTGGTCACCGTCCCCGTCGCAGGCCCCTCTGACGCCGCCCGCATCCGCAAACTCCTCCAACGCCCGCGCACCGGCATCGGCCAGATCCTCGTCGCCCCGGGGGCCGACGAGCCGGCCACCGGTGTCCTGTCCTGGATCGACGTCACCGGCGACGGCCGGTACCTGATCCACTCCGGGCACCAGGTGTCGGTCGCCCCGGCGACACCGGACACCGCCGCCGACTGGCTGCGGCGGCTGTTGCGCGCCGCTTGACCCGCAGCCGCTCGGGTCCGGGCCCTCGCTGGCCACGTGTGACGACGAGGTCGCCGGTGCGGTCCATGCGTTGGGCGTAGGGGCAGACGGTGAATCGGTCGGAGTTGGTGGGCAGCGTCGGATCGAGGCGTAGCACCATCACAGCTCGCGGGGCGAGTCGTCGATCGAGTGCGGGCGGCTGCGCCGCGCGACGGGTGTTGTGCCGCCGAGTGTTTCAACCGAGCTGGAGAAAGCCGCGCAGGGCGGCGAGTTCTTCCGGAGTGTCCGGGAGGTACTCGGTGAGCAGCGGCGAGCGGATGATGATCGCTTTCCACATGGCGCGGCACAGGGTGGCGTGGATGACGGTGCGCGAGAGGAGGGCTCGCATACCGAAGGGGGCATCGTCGGGTGTGGAGGTGGTCATCGACAGCACGACAACGGCGGCTTCACGGCCCCGGAAACGATCAGGGGTGCCGACGAGGACGTCCTCGATCTTGGCGCGCGCCAGCAAGGTTCGGATGCGCGCCACCTGCGCTGCGTAAGGAGCCACGACGAAGACGTCGTGCGGGTGCAGTTTGCGGGTGCGCGCACCGGAGGTCCAGGTTTCGCCGAGCAGGGCGCGCACGCGGCGCACCACCTCGCGGGCCTCGGCGTCGGATTCGGTCGCGCTGCCACGATGTTCGACGAAAACCGTACTCACCCCGGGCGCGATCCCGGCGAGATCGCGGGCGCGGGTGACGGCCTCGACCGCCGTGAGCTTGCCGTCGTAGCAGCTCACCGACACCGGCACGCACACCGCCGGGTGCATCCGCCAGGTGCGGTCGAGGAAGTAGCCGTACTCCGGCGGCAGGGTGGCCGCGCCGTCGCACAGCCACTCCAGGGCCGAAACATGAATCGGCTCAGGGTGTTCGGCCTGGGCGAGCGCGGGCTCGGGATCACCGACGAGCAGCAGGTTGCGCGCGCTCACCGCGACGGCGACGGTGTCGGCCAGCGAGCATTCGCCCGCGTCGGCGATCACCAGCAGGTCGAGCGAGCCGGGGGCGATAAGGGTCTCGTCGACGAAATCGGCGGTGGTGCCGCCGATCACGCACCCGTTCACCGCGTTGTCCAGGAATCGTGGATACCGGCTGCCCTCGATCGCCGACCATTCGCGGCCCACCGACGCCACGTCCTTCTTCGCGACCAGTTCGGGCAGCAACCCGGCCTCCACGACCGCGTCGAAGATCCGCTCGATCACCTCGTGCGAGCGTGCGACCACTCCGATCCGCCACCGCTTGCGGGTGACGAGGCGCTCGATGGCGCGGGCCGTCGTCCCGGTCTTGCCGGTGCCGGGCGGTCCGTGCACAGCCAGGTAGGAGGCGTCGAGTGCGGCCGTCGCCTGGGCCATGGCGTGTGCGATATCGCCGTCGACTTGCGGTAACGGTGCACCCTCGTGCAGGCGGGGCGGGCGCCGCAGCAGCAGGTCGTAGACCGCGTTCGCGGGCACGGACGGCAACGTCACCAGCAGGTCCTGGGCGGTGGCTTCCAGGGCCGCCTCGAGGTCGGCCTCACCGTCGGGTGGGCCGGGGGCGATGGCGGCGGGTAGGTCGTCGTAGGGCGGGCAGCCCGCCGGGAGCAGCTCTTCCAGGCGCACGGTGTCGTCGAAATCGGCGTCCACCGCGCAGCCGAGGACGGTGGCCGTGGCGGTGGCGCGTCTGCCGAGCGTCTGCGTCATGCCCGCTGCTGCCGCACCGTCGTAGATGGTGATCATCTGGGTGCCGGGGGTCAGCGTGGCACCGGTGCCGAGGCGGCCGGTGAGGGTGAGGTAGCGGCGCATCGTCGGAAGCTGGGGTGTGCGATGCCATTTGGTGTCGACGGTGCCCCACTCGGCGACCAGGACGCCCGGTGCGTCGGCCCACTCGCCCACCGGGTGCCCGAGCCGGTCGATGTGCGCCCACCATCTGGGCTGCCGTTCACGCCGGTGATACCCGAGCACCGCGGCCGTGAGCGCGGCCGCCCGGGCCGCGTCGCCGTGTGCGTCGGCGGCGAATTCGGCCAGTGCGGCCTCCAGTGAACCTGTGCGCAACGACGGCGGAATGTCGGTCTCGACCACCGCGAACCGTGGGCCGGGTACCTCGATCCCCGCCTCGGCCGCCCGCTCGAGCAACCAGTCCCTGATCCCCAGCACGGTGGCCGCACGACCGTGTGCGCCCGGCACCAGGGCGGCCAATCCGGCGACATCGTAGGACTGCTCACCGATCAGCAATGCGGTCCGCACTACGGGTGCCAGGTCGACCAGCGCTCCGTCGGCGAGCAATTCGTCGAGCTGATCGGCTCCTACTCCGAAGCGCCCCGACCAATCGAGCAGCGCCGTCCGGACCGCCGACCCGTAGTGATAGACCCGCACATCCGGATCCAGCGCCCGATACTCACCGATGATGTCGAGCAGTTCCTCGAGCACGTCCGGGCCGTACCCGTCCTGTGTCGACGGCCCGAGCTCGCCCCCACCCGTCGCTGAAGTTCCGAGCCCTCCGGCGCCCCTCGCGAAAGCTCCGAGAGCGCCACCGTTCCCCTCGTCGGACCCGAGCCCGCCGTTCCTGGCGAATGATCCGTAGTCGCTCGCCTGCGCGTAGCGCGGATCGGTCGGCGAGGGGTCCGGGCGGAAGACAGTGGTAGTCGCGTCGGCGAGTTCTACCGAGGTGATGGTTCCCCGGCGGTCCAGGTCGATGAGCAGTGCCAGGTCGCCGGGGCGCGGGGTGGGGAGTGCGCCGAGGGCGGTGGCGTCGCGCAGGGCGTAGGTGGGGGTCGCGGTGCGTTCGCGGGTGAGTTGGATGTCGGCTTGGCGGCGCAGTTCGGTGACCGTGCGCGGGGCGAGGCCGGGGACGGGAACGGTGGTGGCGGCGAGGCGGTCGATGGTGAGCACGCCGGCTTCGCGCAGCCGGGCGCGCTGGGTGGGCCGAATCCCCGCTACCAGCAGCAAGTCCCGTGCGGTCGCGGCCGCCGCACGGCACGTCGGGCACTGTCCACACGCCAGATAGCGTGGGTCACCCCACTGCACGGGCAACAATTCGGTGAGCTTCTCCTCGACGACGTGTTCCACCCGCGCCCGTCGCGCCCGGTAGATCGGCTCGAGTTCCGCTGCGATCACGCCCTGTTCACCGGTCGGCGTCGAAATTCGCGCCACAGGGTCGACATCCACCCCGGCCGCCGCCAATGCCTCGACGCACGCGGCCACTTCGACCCGAGCACACAGCTCCAGCCGAACCGGATCGACCCCCACCGACCGCACCGACGCCGAAACCCGCTCGAACGGCGTCCGCCCCGCCGCGAGTTCACGCCGCAACACCCTGTGGTCGTCGGCATCAACGAACCCCGCGGCACCAGAACGGGACTCAGCGAGCACGGGCGACACGCCACTGTCCGCGTCACGGTCGGCCTCGGCGCCCCGGTCCCCGAGCGACTCGCCATCCACGTCGCGGTCCTGCGCGTCGTCATTTCCACGTGAACGCCTGGGCAAGCCGATATCCGAAGGCCCGCCGTCGTCATGCCGAGGCTCATCGCCCAGGGCCCCCACTCGCGCAGGTGCGACGGCACTGTGCACCACGTACCGCGCACCGTCGCGCACG
This sequence comes from Nocardia sp. JW2, assembly GCF_051843015.1. Taxonomy (NCBI): domain Bacteria; kingdom Bacillati; phylum Actinomycetota; class Actinomycetes; order Mycobacteriales; family Nocardiaceae; genus Nocardia; species Nocardia sp. JW2. The sequence continues at coordinate 58,749 of NZ_JBPXLK010000007.1, read as the reverse complement.
AGAAGGTCTGCCTGGCAGACGAATCGACCGTCGAAGAAGACCGCACCGGCGATCGCCTCGGCACCGGCACGCAGGGCGTCGGTGGTGCGTGCGGCGGCTTCGGTGAGGGTGGTGGCGTCGACGGGATCGGGGGTGGGGATGTGGATCGACCCGTCCCCGAAGTGCCGCAGCAACTCCGGGGAAACGTCGACGGCGCGCACGAGATTCGCGGCGGCGTCGCGGGTGCCGGGGAGGTTGCCGAGGGCGGCGTCGACCGCGCGCAGCAGCGCGAACTCGCAGTCCGCCGCGCGCACGAGATCGCCGACAGCACCGATCACCCGATCACCGGAGACGAACAAACGCGGCCCTCCTGTGTTCACGCACACCCGACGGCAACACCTTAGCCAGCGCCGAGACAGCCCATGGAGCGACCCATGGACTTGTCTACGTGCGGTGGTGCGCTACGTGCGCGGCTTACGCCGTTCGGTACGCGGACGAGCCTCACGGTCACGCCGGGGACCACGGGAATTGAGCCGCTGCGACGGCGGGCCCTGATCCGGCTGCAGCTGGATGAGCACACCGCTGATCCTGGTGCGCCGCAACGCTTCCAGCGTTTCGTTCGGCAGGTTCGCGGGCAGCTCGACGAGGCTGTAGTCGGGCCGGATGCTGATGTGCCCGAAGTCGCTGCGCCGCAGCCCACCCTCGTTGGCGATGGCGCCGACGATCGCACCGGGCACCACGCGGTGCCGCTTGCCGACGCTGATCCGGTAGGTCGCCAGCTCCGCACCGCTCTCACGGGAGAACGACGGCGGACGCGGTCCACGGTCCTCGTCGTCGAACTGGCGCGGTGCACGCTCGCGATCACGGTCCCGGTCGCGTTCGCGACGCGGCGCGGGCTCCGGCTCGGGCGCCATGAAGAAGTTGTCCCCGTCGTACCCACCGACCGCCAGCGCGGCGGCGATATCGACCAGCGGGGTGTTGTGCTCGGCCTCGTAGTCCTCGATCAGCTTGCGGAACAACTCGATCTTGTCCGAGGCAAGGTTCTCGGTGATGGAGTCACCGAACTTCGCGGCGCGGGTCGCGTTCACGTCGTCGACGCTCGGCAGCTGCATCTCGGTGAGCGGATGCCGGGTGGCGCGCTCGATCGCCTTGAGCAGATGACGTTCACGCGGCGCGACGAACAGCAGCGCCTGACCCGAGCGGCCGGCGCGACCGGTGCGGCCGATGCGGTGCACATACGACTCGGTGTCGTGCGGGATGTCGTAGTTCACGACATGCGAAATGCGGTCCACGTCGAGACCACGCGCGGCCACATCGGTGGCGACGAGGATGTCGAGCGCACCCGACTTCAGCTGACCGATGGTGCGTTCACGCTGGTTCTGCGCGATGTCACCGTTGATCGCGGCGGCGGAGAAACCACGCGAGCGCAGCTTCTCGGCCAGCTCCTCGGTGGCCTGCTTGGTGCGCACGAAGATGATCATCGCCTCGAAGTCCTCGACCTCGAGGACACGGGTGAGCGCGTCGAGCTTGCGCTGGTGCGACACCTGCACATAGCGCTGGGTGATGTTGGTGTTGGTCGTGGTCTTGGACTTGACCGTGATCTCGACCGGGTCGTTGAGGTACTGCTTGGAGATCTTGCGGATCGCGCCCGGCATGGTGGCCGAGAACAGGGCGACCTGCTTGTCGCGCGGGGTGTCGCGCAGGATGCGCTCGACGTCTTCCTGGAAGCCCATCTTGAGCATCTCGTCGGCCTCGTCGAGCACCAGGTAGCGCAGCTCGGTGAGATCGAGCGTGCCCTTCTCCAGGTGGTCGATGACGCGGCCGGGCGTACCGACGACCACATGCGCGCCGCGGCGCAGACCCGACAGCTGCACGCCGTAGCTCTGGCCGCCGTAGATCGGCAGCACGTGGAGACCGGGGATGTGCGAGGAGTACTTGCCGAACGCCTCGGCGACCTGGATCGCGAGTTCGCGGGTCGGCGCGAGCACCAAGGCGCTCGGCTTCTTCTGCGCGGTGTCCAGATTCATCAGGATCGGGATCGCGAATGCGGCGGTTTTGCCGGTGCCCGTCTGGGCCAGGCCGACGACGTCAGCGCCGGAGAGCAGTGGGGGAATCGTGGCCGCCTGGATCGGCGACGGCGACTCGTAGCCCACGTCGGCGATGGCCGCGAGGACACGGTCATCGATCCCGAGATCGGCGAAGGTCGGGCCGTTGTCGTGCCTGTCGTCGTCGGCAGGAACGCTGTCGACCTCATTTGTGTTCATTGACCACGAGTTTACTGCCTGGCGGTAGCTGATCGGGCCACCGGGTGAATACGGTGTGACCTATGCAGCTGCACAACGGGTCATCGCATCAGGAACACGCCGCGACGACGGTGCCGATCGCGGTCGTCCAATTCGCCCCGCAGACCGACACGTCGGCCAACCTGGCCGCCTTGCGCGAACACGTGCGAACCGCTGCCGAATCGGGTGCGCGCGTCGTGGTCGCACCCGAATACTCGATGTTTGCGGTGACCCGTCTCGACGAGCGGGTGGTGGCCGCCGCCGAGCCGCTCGACGGCCCGTTCACCACCGGACTCGCCGCGCTCGCCGCTGAATTCGGGGTGCATCTGGTGGCCGGTGTCGTCGAATTGCCGACACCGGACGCGGACCGGATCAGCAATACCCTCGTGGCGCACGGACCCGACGGATCGCGGCTCGCGCTCTACCGCAAAGTGCATCTCTACGACGCTTTCGGGCACCTGGAATCCGATGTCGTCGCGGCCGGTCCGCTGGTGGCGCCCGCCACATTCACCGTCGACAGTGTGATGTTCGGCATGCAGACCTGCTTCGATCTGCGTTTTCCGGAGGGATGTCGGCGTGTCGCGGCGGCGGGGGCGCACGTGCTGCTGCTGCCCGCGCAGTGGATTCCCGGCCCGGCGAAGGTCGACCAGTGGACCACGCTGCTGCGCGCGCGGGCCATCGAGAACACCGTGTACGTGGCGGCGGCCGATCAGTGCGCGCCGCTCGGGGCGGGCGCGTCGATGATCGTCGACCCGGCGGGCACCGTGCTCGCCGAACTCGGCGACGAGCCGGGTGTGCTCACCGCGTCGATCGACCCGGCCCACCTCGCCAGGGTGCGCACCGCCAACCCGAGCCTGTCGCTGCGCCGCTTCACAGTGTCGGCCGACGCCGCCGCGGAGTAGCGTTCGAAGCGATGGTGTACCCGGATCGCGCTGCGGCGGGCCGCGCTCTCGGCACGGCCCTGGAACATCTGCGTGGCACGCACCCGCTGGTGCTCGGGTTGCCGCGCGGCGGTGTGCCGGTGGCGGCCGCCGTCGCCGACGCGATCGACGGGGAACTCGATGTGCTGCTGGTGCGCAAGCTGGGGCTGCCGCAGCATCCGGAGCTGGCGATGGGTGCGCTCGGCGAGAACGACGTGCTGGTGCTCAACGAAGACGTGGTGGCACGCGGCCGGGTGAGCGAGGCGGCGTTCGCGGAGGTCGAGCGCGCGGAACGCGCCGAACTGGCCCGCAGGCGAACCCTGCTCCGCGACGGCGAACCGGTCTCCATGACCGACCGGACGGTGGTGATCGTCGACGACGGCATGGCCACCGGCGCCACCGTGGCCGCCGCCTGCCGCGTCGCCCGCGCACAGCGACCCGCCCGCTTGATCGTGGCGATGCCCGTCTCGGCCCCCGAGGCGGCCCACCGGGTCCGCCCCGAATGCGACGAGCTGGTCTGCCTCTGGACCCCCGACGACCTGGGCGGCGTCGGCGGCGCCTACCACGACTTCCACCAGCTCACCGACGACGAGGTCACCGAACTGCTGCGCTGATCAGCCGAAGCACTGGCCTTCGCCGCGGTAGGTGGGAACGGTTGTGCGGGTTCCCGAATCGTCGACGAGGTGGATCTCGGCGAAGCGTTCGCACAGCTCGCCCGCCTTGGCGTGGCGGAACCAGACACGGTCGCCGATCTCGAGCTCGGACCCACCGGCGAGGGGGGTCTGCACCTCGCCCGCGCCCTCGGCGCCGAGCAGCTTCAGGCCCGCGGGCCAGACCGGCAGCGGTACCCGGCTGGGGCCGGTCGGTCCGGAGGCGATGTAGCCGCCCGCGAAGACGGTGGCGATGCTCGGGGTGGGTTTGCGCAGCACCGGCGTGGCGAAGAACAGGGCCGGACGAGGGGTGAAGGACCGGTAGTGGTCGAAGAGAGTCGGCACGTAGAGGCCGGAACCGGCGGTCACCTCGGTGACATCGGGATCGCTGATCGAGACCTCGATCGAGCCGGTGCCGCCGCTGTTGACGATCTCGAGCGGCCCGGTCACCATGCGCACCGCGTCGAGCACCTGGGTGCGGCGGCGGGCGATCTCGGCGGCCGAGAGTCGCTTGACCAGACGCACGGCCGGATTGTTGTCGGGTAGGCCCGCGATCTGCGCCTCGTAGGTCATCACGCCGACCACCTCGAAGCCGCGGGCGCGCGCCTGCGTCGCCAGGACGGCGGCCTCGCCGGGGGTGCGGATCGGGGACCGGCGAACGCCCAGGTGCAGCGGGCCGATGCGCAGCGAGGCGTCGACGTCGAGGCAGACGCGTGGGTGGACGGTGTCGGTGCCGAGGGCGGCGCGGGCCAGGTCGAGCTGGGCGACGTCGTCGACCATCAGGGTGATCGAGCGCAGCAGCGTCGGCGCGCCCGCCAGTTCGGCCAGCGCGGCACGGTCGAGGGTCGGATAGCCGAGCAGGATGTCGCGGGCGCCGAGGCGGGCCAGCCAGATGGCTTCGCGCAGGGAGTAGGCCATGATGCCCGCGAAGCCGTCGGCCGCGGTGAGGTCGGTGCCGAGGACCCGCTCGAGCACGGCTCGGCAGCGCACCGATTTGCTCGCAACCCGGATGGCGACGCCGTTCGCGCGGCGGCGCAGATCGGCGGCGTTGGCGTCGAGCCGGGACAGGTCGAGTGCCGCCAGCGGCGGGTCGAGGTCAGCGGTGGCGTCGTGCAGGTGGTGCAGCGCTGTTGTCTCGGTCACCCGTCTACTGAACCACCTATCTGGTCACTCGTCCAGTAAATCTCAGGCTTCGACGGCCTTGAGGGTGAGACAGCCGACGAGATCGTCGGTGACGACAAGGATGGTCTCGTCGTTGCCGTCGGCGAGCCAGCGCAGCACCGCGCCGTGGAAGACGGAGACGAGGTAGCTGGCGATGGAGTCGACCGGCTCGAGCCACTGGGTACCCGAGAGCTCGGCACACAACTCGAGGAACTCGGTCGCCTCGGCGTCCATCTCACGGAACATCACGATCGCGGACGGATCGCCCACGTTGTCACCGGGCTCGATCCACCGCTCCCGCAGGGTCCGCAGCGCGGTCTCGTAGGACCTGATGCTTTTCGCCGGCGCGGCCTTCACCACCGGCCAATACGCACTGAGCCCCGCATGGAGGCAGATTCGCAGTGCCCGCAGCCCGGCGGTATCCGAACTCGCGGCGGCTGCTTCCACGGCCCGGCGAACGACGGGTCGCAAGGATGTTTCGGTTAGTTCACGACTGGCGCTCAACGACAACTCCTCGGCAACAAATTTCGCTGCCCGCGGCGATGCGAGCTGGTCGGGAAGGGTCCTCATCGAGGTTAACCACATCCCGCAAGCACGATCTTAGAAGGTTTTCTGGATTCACGAACTGGTTCAGCCATCCTTTTCAGACTGAAAGATTGTTTTGTTACCCGAATGCGACCTTGATAAAAACCGACCATACGGCTCGATTTTGTTTTCGCCCTCGAATAGCTGCCCCCGCTGTAATCGCTTACTGGTCGATGGTACAAGTCGTGGTAGCCGCACTCACGTTCCTGTGGGTGAGCCCACACGTGTCGCGCGGGGAAACGCGCGTCACACACTTCGTGACCGATCGGCCGACTCCGTCAACGCCGGGTCGAACCGCCGATAACCTGGACGGGTGACTCTCTCGCCTCGCGCCGACCAGTTCGCCCTCAGCGGCACCTTCAATTTCCGCGATGTGGGCGGGCTGCGCACCGTCGACGGCGGCACCGTCCGCCCCGGCGTGCTCCTGCGCTCGGCGCAGCTCAGCGGCCTCGACGACCAGGGTCTCGCCACACTCGGCGAACTGCGGGTCACCGATGTGCACGATCTGCGCGGCCCGGTCGAGATCGACCACATCGGCCACGACACCCTGCCCGAGGACGTGCGCCTGCACGTCACCCCGTTCGACTCGCGGATGGAGGAGGCCCCGCCACACGAGGCGGCGACCGTCAGCGCGTACGCGCACATGGTCGAGGTGTACCGGCAGTTCCCACTGCTGCCCGAGGCGGGCGCGGCCATCACCCGGCTGGCCGGCTCGATCGTCGACGGCGACGGCGCCGTGCTCGTGCACTGCGCGGCGGGCAAGGACCGCACCGGCTGGGCGGTGGCCACCGTGCTGCGCGCGGTCGGCGTGCACGAGGACGACATCTACACCGACTTCCTGGCCAGCAATGCGGCGGTGGAACCCCTGCGCGTGCTGCTGGAACCGAAGATCGGCGGCGGCGAGGCACTGTCGGTCGACATCCTCGGCGTGCGCGAGGAGTACCTGCGCACCGCCGACGCCACCGTGCGCGAACGCTACGGCGACACCGAGGGCTACCTGACCGAGATCGGCCTCACGGGCGACCTGCGCGCGGCGTTGCGCGCCAAGCTGGTGTGAGTCAGCCGGTCGGCTCGGCGTAGACCAGGCCGTCGGTGTCGATGCGGACGAAATCGCCCGTGTGGAACCAGGTTCCGCTGAACCGGGCGACGGTCGCGTCGGGGTTGTTCCAGTAGCGTCGGCTGACATTCGGTCCGCGACAGAGCAGTTCGCCGCGACCCTGGCGAGCCTGCGGGCCCGACAGCGCCAATTCCGTTCCACCGAAGGCGAACCCGAGCGCCGCCTCGGTGCGATCGGTGTCGTCGACGAGCAGGCCGATGCCGCTGGTCTCGGTGGCGCCCCACACCGACCACTGCCGCGCCTCGGGGAACAGCGCGCGCAAGGCGGCGGTCAGCGGGGCCGAGGCCGGGGCGGCGGCGCGTTCGGAGCGGTGACAGGCCTTGCTCACGCGCCGCACACCCGCGCCCGAGCGTCGCTCGGCGAAGGCCGGCAGCAGGTCGGCGAAGATGCGCGGGGTGGCCGAGACGGTGTCGATCCGCTCGTTGACCAGCACGTCGGCCAGGCTGCGGGCACCCGGTGCGAGGACGACGGTTCCGCCGACGGCGAAGGTCGGCAGCAACTGGTCGACGCATCCGCTGGCGTGGGCCAGCGGCAGCAGCACCAGATTGCGCACGCCGTCGGCGGGCAGGCCGAGCGCGCCGACCATCGACGACACCGCCGACAAGAGGTTCTCGTTGGTGAGTTCGACCCCGGCGGGCACCGGACCGCGTGCGGCGGCGCCGGTGTAGCAGAGCAGGGCCGGATCTCCCAGTGCCGCACCGTCATCGATGTAGGCGGTGCTGTCGGGCAGTGGCCCGTCGGCGCCGAGCACGAAGTCGGCGCGGCTGTCGGCGATCACGCGGGCGGTCAGGTCGGCGCCGAGCCCGTCGGGGATCAGGACCGGTACCGCACCGGAGAGCAGTGCGCCGAGGAACGCCTGCACCCAGCGCGCGCCCGTCGGCATGTGCACCGCGACCCGGTCGCCGTAGCCGATGCCGTGCCCCTGCAGGCCGCCCGCGATGCGGGAAGCGCTGTGCCACAACTCGCGGTAGGTCAGGCGTGGGCCGCCGACCTCGACCACGGCCTCCCGATTCGTGAAGGAGTGCACGCGCAGGTCGAGCAGTTCGGTGAGCGCGGGGTGCAGGTCGCCGTAGCGGAGCACGCCGTCGGGGCCGCGCCGCAGCTGTCCGCAGCCCAGCACACCGGAGCCGACCGGGGACGACCGGAACGCCCGGAACTCGGGGCCACTCGTGATCGGCACCCGAGCCTCGTGGCCGGGTCCTCGCTCCGGCGCGCCACCCTCCGAGCGTGCGGTCGTGTCCGGTTCCGGCTGACCCATCAAGACCTCCACGTACTCGCCCGGCATGCATCTCCGACTATATGACGTGGATCACATTTCTGTCAGCCGCTCGGGGTTCACTCGCCCTTGTAGGTCGCCTTACCTGGGCCGACATCGAGGAAACTGCGAACGGCACCGCGCAGGTCGGCGGTCTCGAACAGGGCGCCCGACACCTCCGGCGTCACCGAATCCGCGTGTGCCACACCGCCGGAACGCCATGCCTCGATGATCTGCTTGGTCGCGGCGTGCGCGCGGGTCGGTCCGTCGGCGAGGCGGGTGACCAGCGCGCGGGCGGCGGTGTCGACGTCGTCGTGGACGGCGTTGACCACGCCCCAGTCGGCCATGGTCGCGGCGTCGTAGAGATCGCCGGTCATCACGAACTCGCGGGCCCGGCCCGACCCCGCCCGCTCGGCCAGCCGCTGCGGGCCACCCATCGACGGGGTCAGGCCGACCACCGTTTCCACCAGCCCGAACTTCGCCTTCGGCGCGGCCAGGATGATGTCGCAGGCCAGCGACATCTCGAAGGCGGCGGTGAGGGTGAGCCCGTGCGCGGCGAACACCACCGGGCACGGCAGCGCCTCGAGCGGATGGATGATCCGGTCGAAGAGCTCGCGCCACAGTTGCGCGCCCTGCTCGGCGCTTCGCCCCTCGAAGACGTGCACGTCGACACCGCCGGAAACCACTTTGCCCTCGGCGCGGATGAGCACGGCGCGCGGCGGCTGTGCGGTGAGCGCGGCGAGATCGGCGATCAGCGCGTCGATCAGGGGCCGGTCGAAGAGGTTGAGCGGCGGATGATCGATGGTGATCGTGGCGATCTCGGCACCGGCTTCGGTGAACTCGCGCGTCAGTCGGGTCGGGTTCGTTTCACTCATCCGGTCAGCGTAGAACCCGGGCACCGGTCGTGGGAGTGGAGAGCGTGCCCACATCGCGGAACCACCGGGGTGTCGGTAGTCGTTGGCATGATGGGCTGTCGGGACCACAGGTGCCCTACAGTTCGACTCGTCGGTCGAAGAGGAGGACGACGCCGTGTTCAAGAGTGCGATCGAGAAGGCCGTAGTCGATGTTCTCGACACCGGTTCCAAGCTGCAGGCCCCTGCCGTGCGGCGCTATGTCCAGTACCTGCGGGAACGTCATCCCGGGGAGAGCCCGGCCCAGATCGCCGAACGGCTGGAGAAGCAGTACCTGCTCGCGGTGACCGGCAGCGGTGCCGCCGTCGGCGCGACCGCGGCCGTGCCGGGCATCGGCACGGTGGCCGCCCTCGGCGCGGTCGGGGCGGAGACGGCGTTCTTCATGGAGGCCTCGGCGCTGTTCACGCTGGCACGGGCCGCCGTCCAGGGCATCGAGCCCCATGACCAGGAGGCCCGGCGCGCACTGGTGCTCGCGGTCGTCCTCGGTGACGCGGGCATCGCCATCGTGCAGAAGGGTCTGCGCACCCAGTCCAAGAACTGGGCGAACACGCTGGCGGGCAAGGCGACCGGCATGGGCGCGATCAACAGCAAACTGCTGCAGCAGTTCATCAAGCGCTTCATCACCAAGCGGGCCGCGCTGATGGCGGGCAAGGTGCTGCCCGCCGGTATCGGTGCCGCCATCGGTGGCGCGGGTAACCGGGCGCTCGGCAAGGCCACGATCGAGAACTCGCACAAGGCTTTCGGGCCCGCGCCCGCGCTGTGGCCGACGCCGCTGCACAACGTGATCGACGCCGATCCGCTGCCCGCGATCGGTACCGACCCGGCACGTAAGCAGTGAGGAAAGCCGGGGGCGACGCCGTGCTGGTGCGCGGCGTCGGAAAAGTCTTCGACCAGGTCAGCGCCGTCGACGGCATCGACTTCGCGGTGCCGTCCGGTGCGGTGACCGCGCTGGTCGGGCCCACCGGGGCGGGCAAGACCACCCTGCTGCGAATGGTGCTCGGGCTGCAGCGGCCGAGCACCGGCCGGGTGGAGGTGACGGTGGGGCACGGACCGGCCGCGGTCGGCGCGGTGCTGCATCCGCGCGGTCTGCATCCGGCGCGCACGGTGCGCGATCAGCTGTCGTGCTACGCCCCGGTCGCGGGCGTCGGCGGTCGGCGGGTCGAGGCGGTGCTCGAGACGACGGGTCTCGGCGCTCTCGCCGATACCGTTGTGGCCCAGCTGAATCCGGGTCAGCAGACCCGCCTCGCGCTGGCCACGGCGCTGCTCGCCGATCCCCCGCTGCTCGTCCTGGACGACCTGTTCGCCGACGCCGACGGCATGGAACGCGGCTGGTTGCAGGAGGTGCTGCGCGGGCATGTCGGGCGGGGCGGCACGGTGCTGGTGAGTGCGGCCAGCCTGGCCGACGTGGTGTCGGCGGCCGACCACCTGGTGGTGCTGAGCGAGGGCGCCGTCGTCTGGCAGGGCACTCCCGCCAAGCTGCGGCGCGGTCATCCCGACCGGCTCGTCGTCGCCTCCTCCCCGTCGATCGCCCTGGCCACGGCCCTGGCGACCCGGGGCTTCACCGATGCGGTGATGCGCCCGGACGGACGCCTGGCCGTCGCCGAGGCCGACGAGGCGACAATCCGTTCGATCGCCGAGGCGGCCTCGGTGCGGATCGGCAGCATCGTCGCCGACCCCATCCACCCCGACCGGGTCCTGGCCTCCCTGACCAAACCCCGCAGGCATCAGCACCGCCTGCCCACGCCGTCGAACACCACCTTCGCGCCGGCCCCGCCGTCGTTCGGGGTGTCCCGATGACGCCGTCGGCCACAGATCGACCGGTGCGCCCCGCGTGCCGAAGCCGTCGCCCGTTGTCGCCGGCTCGGCTCGCCGCCTGCGGCTCCGGCCTGTGCGGGAATGTCCGGGCCTCCGGACTCCGACCGGGGCTGGCGCGCGAATCCATTTCGGTCATGACTTCGGAGGGGATCACCCGATGACCACTGTGCTGCCCGAGGATCTGCTTCCCGGTCTCGACGCCGAAACGCGCAAGGTGTTCACGCTGCGGCCCAATCGGTTGCTGCTCGTCGGCCCGATCACGGTGGCACTGGTCGCGACGCTGATCACGGCGCTGATGTCGGGCCGCTACGACCCGACCGGACAACCCGTGACGGGGGCGGCCACCATCGGCCTGTACCTGGCGCTCGTCGCGGTGTTCGTGGCCGCGGCACTGCTCGGCATCGGCGTGACCGGTGGCGAGTACAAGCGCAAGACCATGGCCCTCACGGCCCTGTTCGCCCCGGATCGCGACCGGCTGGTCATCGCGAAATACGCCGCGGTGGCAGGTATCGCCCTGGTGGTCGCCGTCGCCGCCGAGGTGGTCGCGATGCTCGTGCTCGCCGCCGCGGGCCGTGGCAAGTTCGAGTTCGGCTGGCCGCTGCTGGAAGTGCTCGGCGCCGGGTTGCTCGTCGCGATGTGCTGGGCGGTGCTCGGTGCGGGCATCGGGTTGTTGCTGCGCACGACCGGTGCGGCGGTGTGGCTGGTGCTCGGCTGGGCATTCGTGCTCGAGCCGCTGATCTGGTTGGTGGCCAAGGGTTTCGGGGCCGGTGGTCTCACCGCCGTGCTGCCGGTGTCCTCGACCGTGGCCGGGGTCAGCGCCGGTTCCTTCGACGAGGCCGAGGTGTTCGCGCCGACCCCGGCCGCGCTCGTCGTCCTGCTCCTGTGGACCATCGCCGTGGGCGCCGCCGGGTGGTGGGACCTGCGCAACCGCGACCTGTAGTGCCCGAGCCCGTTGCGATGACACGGCCCGCTGTGCTGACGCGGCGCGCTGACCGGCCCGGCTGGATCCGCAGGCTGTGGCGCCTGTGCCTGCGGCATCCGCGGCTGCTCGCCGTCATCGCGGGGGCGGTGCTGGCCGGCGCGGCCGTCTCGATCGCGGCACCGCTGGCCACCAAGCGCGCCGTCGACGCCGCCGAAGCGGGCGACACCTCGGTCATCGGCAGTGCCGCCGCCCTGCTCGCGGTCCTCGCGGTCTGCCGATTCGCGGTCACCTTCGCCCGCCGGTTGTGGGCTGGTCAACTGTCACTGGAAGTGCAACACGACCTGCGTGTCTCACTGCTCGCCGCGCTGCAGCGCCTCGACGGAGCGGGCCAGGACGCCATCCGCACCGGGCAGGTGGTGTCGCGTTCCATCACCGACCTGCAACTGGTGCAGGGCTTGCTGGCGATGGTGCCGTGGTCGGGCCTCGCGGTACTGCAGTTCGTCGCCTCGGCGGTGGTGATGGTGTGGCTCAGTCCGCCGCTCGCACTCGCCGCCCTGCTCGTCGCGCCGGTGATGGCGGTGGTTGTGCTGCGGATGCGGCCCCGGCTGTACGCGGCGACCTGGTCGGCGCAGCAGCGGGCCGCCGAGCTGGCCGAACACGTCGAGCAGACGGTCACCGGGGTGCGGGTGGTGAAGGGCTTCGGGCAGGAGGCCCGGATGGTCGACCAACTCGAGGACCACGGCCGCGCCCTCTACGCCGAACGGCTGCGCGCCGCGCGGATCAACGCCCGCTTCGCACCGGTCGTGTCGGCGCTGCCGCAGGCCGGGCTGGTCGCCGTCATCATCGTCGGCGGATTGCTCGCCTCGCGCGGCGCGATCGGGATCGGCACCTTCCTCGCCTTCACCGCCTACCTGGCCACGATGACGTCCTCGGCGCGCACGATCACCTCGGTGGTCATCATGAGTCAGCTCACCAAATCCGCCGCCGACCGGGTGTTCCAGGTGATCGACGCGGCGCCGGTCCTCGTCGACCCCGACAAGCCGACCGAGCTGCCACCCGGCCCGCTCGGCATCGAATTCCAGGGTGTCGGCTTCGGTTTCACCCCCGGCGAGCCGGTGCTCTCGGAACTCGACCTCACGATTCGGCCGGGTGAGACCGTCGCGATCATCGGCCCGGCCGGGTCCGGCAAGTCGACGCTGTCACTGCTGCTCCCCCGCTTCTACGCGCCCGACGCGGGCACCATCAGCCTCGTCGGCACCGACGGCACCCGGGTGGACCTGGCCGACCTGCGCGCCGAGGATCTGCGTGGCGCGCTCGGCGTGGTCTTCGACGACCCGTTCCTGTTCTCCGACACCATCGCGGCCAATATCGCCCTCGGCCGCCCGGAGGCCACCGACGCCGAGATCCGGGCGGCCGCCACCGCGGCCGTCGCCGACGAGTTCATCGCCGAACTGCCCGACGGGTACGACACCGTCATCGGTGAACGCGGCCTCACCCTCTCGGGTGGGCAACGGCAGCGGATCGCGCTGGCCCGCGCGCTGCTCACCCGGCCGCGCGTGCTCGTCCTCGACGACGCCACCTCCGCCGTCGATGCGGTGACCGAGGCGGAGATCTTCCGGCGGCTGCCCGACCCGGGCGGGCGCACCACGCTGATCCTTGCCCACCGCGAGTCGACCCTGGCCCAGGCCGACCGGGTGATCCGGTTGCCTGCCCCGACCGGTTCGGTCGTCCCGGCCGACGCGACCGCCCCGGCCACCGTGCGCCTCGGCAAGCGACCGACCGGCGACCGGCCGCGCTCCATGGCGTCGGCCTCCGCCGACCTCAGCGAAACACCCGAGCTGCGCGCCGCCGTCAACGCCCTCCCTCCGGCGACCGAGACACCCGACCTGCCCGGCGACCCGCGCGCCCCCCAACCCGACTTCGGTCTGCGCGCCCTGCTTCGACCGGTCCGCAAGCTGGTCGGGCTGGTGGTACTGCTGCTGATCGCCGACGCCATGATCGGCATCGCCTTCCCGCCGCTGGTCCGCTACGCCATCGACACCGGTGTCACCGGCGGGCAGAGTTCGGCGCTCGCGGTGTCGGCGGTGATCGGGATCGGACTGGTGCTGGCGAGCCTGATCGTCGGCGCTGCCGTCACGGTGCTCACCGCACGCACCGGCGAACGCGTGCTGTTCGGGCTCCGGGTGCGCAGCTACGCCCAGTTGCAGCGGCTCGGCCTCGACTTCTACGAGCGCGAACTGTCCGGCCGGATCATGACGCGGATGACCACCGATGTCGACGCGCTGTCGACCTTCCTGCAGACCGGTGTCGCCACCGGCCTGGTCGCGGTCATCACCTTGATCGGCGTGGCTGTCGGCCTGGTCGTCATCGATGCGGGGCTCGCGCTGGTCGTGCTCGCCACCGTGCCGCCGATGCTCATCGCGACCCTGCTGTTCCGGCGCGTCTCGACCGCCGCCTACACCGTCTCGCGCGAACGGGTCTCCGCCGTGAACGCCGACTTCCAGGAGAACATCGCGGGCCTGCGCGCCGTGCAGGCCGCCCGCAACGAACCGGTGGCCGCGCGCCGCTTCGCCGAGTACTCGCACCGCTACCGCGAGGCCCGCATCCGCGCCCAGCGCGCGATCGCCTGCTATTTCTCCTTCGGCCTGGCCTGGGCAGACCTCGCCCTGGCCGTCGTCGTCTATCTCGGCGCCAACGCGGTGGCCGACGGCCGCACCACCACCGGCACGCTCGTCGCCTTCGTCCTCTACCTCGGACTGTTGTTCAGCCCGATCCAGGAACTGTCGCAGGTGTTCGACGGCTACCAGCAGGCCAGGGTCGGGCTGCGCCGCATCGGTGACCTGCTGCGCACCCAGTCGTCGATCGCGGCCGACCCACCCGACGCGGTGCACATCGACCGTTTGCGCGGTGAGGTCGTCTTCGACGATGTCCACTTCCGCTATCCGGGAGCGAACTTCCCGGCGCTGGACGGCGTGTCCTTCACCCTCCCGGCCGGGCGCACCCTCGCGCTCGTCGGGCCGACCGGCGCAGGCAAATCGACGATCGTGAAACTGCTCGCCCGGCTCTACGATCTGCCCGGCGAGCCGTCGGCGGGTGAGATTCGGGTCGACGGTGTCGATTTACGTAAATTTGTGCTCACCGAGTACCGCTCGCGGCTGGGAATTGTGCCCCAGGAAGCTCACCTGTTCAGCGGCGATGTCGCCAGCAACATTGCATTCGGACAACCATTCGCCACATCGGTGGACATCGCACAGGCGGCGAGCAACGTCGGTGCGGCCGAAATGATCGCCGGATTACCCCGAAAAATGAACCAACCGGTCGGTGAAAGAGGGCGCGGGTTATCCGCCGGACAACGTCAGCTCGTCGCCCTCGCCCGCGCCGACCTCGTCGACCCCGACCTGCTGCTTCTCGACGAGGCGACCTCGACCCTCGACCCGGAGACCGAGGCATCGGTGCTGGTAGCGAGCCGTTCGCTGGCCCGGGGCCGCACGACCGTCGTGGTCGCCCACCGGCTGGCCACCGCGGCCCGCGCCGACCTCGTCGGCGTGGTCGAGCAAGGACGTATCGTCGAATTCGGTAGCCACCGGGAACTGCTCGCCCGAGGCGGGAGTTACGCGCGACTCTGGTCGGCGGGACTGCACGAGGAGCGAATAGTCTCGGGCCACTAGCTACGCCGACATGCCACGGGGCATATGCTCGGTGAGGGCGCATCGGCAGCCATCCGCTGATACCCCTGCCGGGCACGTCACAAACGTCGCAGCGCGAAGAACGAAATGAGGCGAACACCAGCTGTGAGCAGCTCAACTTCCCAGTTCGGACAGAACCAGTGGCTAGTCGACGAGATGTATCAGAAGTTCAAACAGGACCCGTCCTCGGTCGACGCGAGTTGGCACGAGTTCCTCGCCGACTACACCCCCGAGGCCACCGACTCCGCTAACGAGCAGGCTCCCGCCGCCACCGCGCAAGCGGCGCCGCAGCAGGCTCCGAAGGCCGCACCGCAGGCCCCCAAGACCGCCGTCGCGACGGCGCCCAAGCCGGCACCCGCGCCGGCTCCGGCACCCGCTCCGGCTCCGAAGCGGGAGAACGTGCGCGCACCGCAGACCACGCCCGCACCGGTGTCGAACGCCCCGGCCACCGCGCCCGCCAAGACGAGCACAGGCACCGACGAGTCCAAGGTGCTGCGCGGTCCCGCCGCGGCCATCGCCAAGAACATGTCGGCCTCGCTGACCATCCCCACCGCCACGTCGGTGCGCGCGATCCCGGCCAAGCTGATGATCGACAACCGCCTCGTGATCAACAACCACCTGGCGCGCACCCGCGGCGGCAAGATCTCCTTCACCCACCTGCTCGGTTACGCGATCGTGCAGGCCGTGAAGTCGTTCCCGAACCTGAACCGGCACTTCGCCGAGATCGACGGCAAGCCGAACGCGGTCACCCCCGCCCACACCAACCTCGGCCTGGCCATCGACCTCGTGGGCAAGGACGGCAACCGCACGCTGGTCGTCGCCGCCATCAAGGGCACCGAGGAGATGAGCTTCGGCCAGTTTCACGCCGCCTACGAGGACATCGTCCGGCGCGCCCGTGAAGGCAAGCTCGGCGCCGAGGACTTCTCCGGTGTCACCATCTCGCTGACCAACCCCGGCACCATCGGCACCGTCCACTCGGTGCCGCGCCTCATGCCGGGCCAGGGCGCGATCATCGGTGCCGGCGCCATGGAGTACCCGGCCGAGTTCCAGGGCATGAGCGACGAGCGCCTGGCCGAGATCGGCGTCGGCAAGCTGATGACGCTGACCTCCACCTACGATCACCGCATCATCCAGGGCGCCGAGTCCGGCGACTTCCTGCGCACCATCCACAACCTGCTGATCTCCGACGAGTTCTACGACGAGATCTTCCACGGCCTCGGCGTGCCGTACGAGCCGATCCGCTGGCGCAAGGACATCAGCGAGCGCGGCGTCGACAAGAGCGCCCGCGTGCTCGAGCTGATCGCGGCCTACCGCAACCGCGGCCACCTGATGGCCGACACCGACCCGCTGCGCCTGGTC
Source organism: Nocardia sp. JW2 (assembly GCF_051843015.1). Classification (NCBI taxonomy): domain Bacteria; kingdom Bacillati; phylum Actinomycetota; class Actinomycetes; order Mycobacteriales; family Nocardiaceae; genus Nocardia; species Nocardia sp. JW2. The sequence goes on along the minus strand of NZ_JBPXLK010000007.1, from coordinate 42,107 downwards.
AAGGACAAGTTCCGCAGCCACCCCGACCTCGACGTCACCTCGCACGGCCTCACCCTGTGGGACCTGGACCGCACCTTCGACGTGGGCGGTTTCCACGGCCAGGAGCGGATGAAGCTGCGCGACGTGCTGTCGATCCTGCGCGACGCCTACTGCCGCCACGTCGGTGTGGAGTACACCCACATCCTCGAGACCGACCAGCTGAAGTGGATCCAGGACCGGGTCGAGCAGAAGCACGTCAAGCCGACGGTCGCCCAGCAGAAATACATCCTGAACCGGCTCAACGCCGCCGAGGCGTTCGAGACCTTCCTGCAGACCAAGTACGTCGGTCAGAAGCGGTTCTCGCTCGAGGGCGCCGAAGCCGTCATCCCGATGATGGACGCCACCATCGACCAGTGCGCCGAGCACGGGCTCGACGAGGTCGTCATCGGTATGCCGCACCGCGGTCGCCTCAACGTGCTGGCCAACATCGTCGGCAAGCCGTACTCGAAGATCTTCACCGAGTTCGAGGGCAACATGAACCCGGCCGCCACCCACGGCTCGGGCGACGTGAAGTACCACCTCGGTGCGCACGGCCAGTACCTGCAGATGTTCGGCGACAACGAGATCGAGGTGTCGCTCACCGCGAACCCCTCGCACCTGGAGGCGGTCGACCCCGTGCTCGAGGGCCTCGTGCGCGCCAAGCAGGACCTGCTGAACAAGGGCGACGGCCCCGAGGGCTTCTCGGTGATGCCGTTGATGCTGCACGGTGACGCCGCGTTCGCCGGTCAGGGCGTGGTCGCCGAGACGCTGAACCTGTCGGGTCTGCGTGGTTACCGCGTGGGCGGCACCATCCACATCGTGGTGAACAACCAGATCGGCTTCACCACCGCGCCGGAGAACAGCCGCTCCACCGAGTACTCCACCGACATCGCCAAGTTCATCGGCGCGCCGATCTTCCACGTCAACGGTGACGACCCCGAGGCCTGCGACTGGGTCGCGCGCCTGGCGGTCGACTTCCGGCAGAAGTTCCGCAAGGACGTCGTCATCGACCTCGTCTGCTACCGCCGCCGCGGGCACAACGAGGGCGACGACCCCTCGATGACCCAGCCGGAGATGTACGACGTCATCGACACCAAGCGTTCGGTCCGCAAGGCCTACACCGAATCGCTGATCGGCCGTGGCGACATCTCCATGAAGGAGGCCGAGGACGCGCTGCGCGACTACCAGGGTCAGCTCGAGCGCGTGTTCAACGAGGTCCGTGAGCTGGAGAAATACGTTCCGGAGCCGTCGGAGTCCGTCGAGGACGACCAGAAGGTGCCCGCGACAGTGCAGACCGCGGTCGACAAGTCGGTGCTGCAGCGCATCGGCGACGCGTTCCTCAACACTCCCGACGGTTTCAACGTGCACCCGCGCGTGAAGCCGGTGCTGGAGAAGCGGCGCGAGATGGCCTACGAGGGCAAGGTCGACTGGGCCTTCGCCGAGTTGCTCGCGTTCGGTTCGCTGATCGACCAGGGTCACGATGTGCGCCTGACCGGTCAGGACTCGCGTCGCGGCACGTTCACCCAGCGCCACTCGGTCATCATCGACCGGATCAACGCGCAGGAGTACACCCCGCTGCACAACATCGGTTCGGAGAACCCGGGTTGGTTCGCGGTGCACGACTCGGCGCTGAGCGAATTCGCCGCTGTCGGTTTCGAATACGGTTACTCGCTGGGCAACCCCAACGCACTGGTGTTGTGGGAGGCGCAGTTCGGTGACTTCGTCAACGGCGCGCAGTCGATCATCGACGAGTTCATCTCCTCCGGTGAGGCCAAGTGGGGCCAGCTCTCCGATGTGGTGCTGCTGCTGCCGCACGGCCACGAGGGTCAGGGTCCCGACCACACCTCGGGCCGTATCGAGCGGTTCCTGCAGTTGTGCGCCGAGGGTTCGATGACCGTCGCGGTGCCGTCCACCCCGGCGAACTACTTCCACCTGCTGCGCCGCCACGCCCTCGACGGCATCCGCCGTCCGCTGATCGTCTTCACCCCGAAGTCGATGCTGCGCAACAAGGCCGTGGTGTCCGACATCAAGGACTTCACCGAGTCGAAGTTCCGTTCGGTGTTCGACGAGCCAACCTACGAATCGGGCGTCGGCGACACCGCCAAGGTCAAGCGCATCCTGCTGACCTCGGGCAAGCTCTACTACGAGCTCGCCGCGGAGAAGGCCAAGCACAAGCGTGAAGACGTGGCCATCGTCCGGATCGAACAGCTCTACCCGATCCCGACGTACCGCCTCAACGAGGCCCTGGCCAAGTACCCCAACGCGACCGACATCGCCTGGGTCCAGGAGGAACCGGCCAACCAGGGCGCCTGGCCCTTCTTCGGCCTCAACCTCCCCGAGGTCCTCCCCGACCGCCTGGGCAAACTGCGCCGCATCTCCCGCCGCGCCATGTCGGCCCCGTCCTCGGGTTCCTCGAAGGTCCACGCCGTGGAGCAGGCCGAGATCATCGCCGAGGCCTTCGAGCCGACCGCGTAATTTCTTCCCGCACAACGGCGAACGCCGGGTGGATCATCACGATCCGCCCGGCGTTCGCCGTTGTCAGGCCCGCAGGTTGCGCATCACCACGCGAACGTGGTGTTCGGTCAGCTGTCGCAGCTCGGCGCGGCTGATCCGGTTGCCATCGATCGTCAGTGTGGTGTCCACGCGCAGGTTCTCGTCGAGCACGCCGATCCGCACTGTTGTCACCGGACGCCCGGCCCGGTTGGCCTCCTCCTGGACGAAGGCGTCCTCGCCGAGCCCGGCCAGGTATTCGAAGCTCGTATCCGGATCCGAGACACGGTCCCCGACAAGATGTTTGAACCTGTCGTGCTCCCCTCGCCGGTCGTCTCCCGCCCGCGTGACATCGAAGCTCAGCGACACAGTGAGGTCACCGAAAGCGCCGGAGCAGTAGCCGGTCGACCCGAGGGGCTCCTCATCCTCCTGCTGCCACCCGGCGCTGCCGCGACGCGTGAGTTCGGCCAGATCCATCAGCTCGCAATAATTCCCTTGCTCCGGCTCGCGGTACTTGCGCGAGGTCGGGGTGTCTATCGGTGTGCCCGGCGTCCACCGCGCGTTCGCCGCCGCTTGGTCCTCGCGCCCCAGCCACATCGCGGCGGCGATCACGGTGACCACCACGAGCGAGCAGGCCGACACGGCCGCAGCCGTCCATGGCAGCGAGAACCGTCGTCGTGGCGTCATCCGAGGCGCTCCCAGAGTATTCGGCCCTGATGCTCACAGGCCGTCACCATCTCCGAATCGTCCACCTTCGACTCCGCGGGCGTGCTCAACGTCACCGCGACGACCACATTGTCGTCGAAGAGGCCGAGCTCGCAGGTCGGGCCGTACATGTACGGCAGTCGGCGCACGTAGAGGTAGGAGTCGTCAGCGAGCTCGAGCCGGTGGTCCGCCCGGATCGTGCTGGCGCCCAGACGAACCAACTCCAAGTCGTCGCGGAAGAAGGCCTCGGCGCCGTGTCCATCGTTCACGACCTTGGCAAGCACAGTGGCTGCCGAACCCCGGTAGGAGACCGAGCAGTGGTGGGACGAATATGGCTCGGAGTCAACGGATTCGGAATGGATGGGCGAATCGGGCGGCGCCCCACCGAGCTGTTCGAGCGCGGGCAGATCGAGCAGGTCACAGGCGTTCGCGACACTCTGGGTGGTGTAGACCCGGGTCGGCTCGCCACGGATCAGGTCGGTAGTCGTCATCACGACGAGCAACGCGACCGTGGCCGTCGTCAGCACGGCGGTGAGCGCCGAGGGCAGCAGCGTTCGCGCGATCCGGGTCCGCCGTCGACCTGGCGAGGCGCCAGGAGCACCGGCCGCGACCGGATCAGTCGGCAACCGGCCCGGGAACGGCGCGCGGACCCGCGGACCGCTGTCGAACGCTCTGATCGCCGCTGCGGCGAGGTCGGCGCAGCGGGCGAATCGGTCCTCCGGCCGTTTCGCCATCGCCGTCGCGATGACCGCGTCGATCGCACGCGGCAGCTCGGGTCGTAACTCGGTGGGCCGGGGCGGTGCCGCGCCCAGATGCGCGGCGATCACCGCCGCCTGATCGCCACGCGGAAACGGCGTCCGACCGGTGAGCAACTGGAACAGCGTGCAGCCGAGGGAGTAGATGTCGGCGCGATGGTCCACCGTGTGGCCGGCGAACCGTTCGGGTGCCGCGTAGGCGAAGGTGGCGGCCATTGCCGACAGCGTGACGGTGTCATCGAGACTGCGGGCGATCCCGAAGTCGGTGAGCAGCGCGGTTTCCTGTCCTGCGTGGTCGCGTTCGATCAGCAGGTTGGCCGGTTTCACGTCGCGGTGCAGCACCCCGTGCGCGTGCGCGAAATCCAGTCCGGCGGCGGCACCCTGGATCAGCCGCAGAGCACGGTCCGGGGCGAGACCGGCGGGATCGGTCTGGAGCAATCCGATCGCGTCGCCACCGTCGACGTATTTCATCGACAGCCACAACACCGGATCCGTGGGACCGCTGCGGTCGTATACCGGCACGATATTGGGGTGTTCGAGTCGAGCCGCCAGCGTCGCCTCTCGTTCGAAGGCGTTGCGAGCCTTGGCGTCGGTGGATATCCCGTCACCGAGCACCTTCAGCGCGACCCGCCGCCGCAGGCGAGGGTGCTCCGCGAGGTACACCGACCCCATGCCACCCGCGCCGAGCAGTCGTTCGATCACATATCCGGCGAACGCCGTCCCGGGCTCCACCGCCACCCCGACCCCACCTCCGCTTCGCCCGCCGCACCCTGAGCGGAACTGAGGGCCCACCCGATCACGGATGAATCTAAGGGCAGTCGGGCGGTCGGGCAACCGTCTCACTGCGGCGGAACACGCCCCAGCAGGGGCGGATCCGGTCGGCTCCGCCCCTGCTGCTGTCCGTTCTATCCGTTGAGGGTGATCCAGGCCTGACCCGAAAGCTGTTCCAGGTCATAGTGTTGCGGGTAGGTGTCGGTGGTGGCGACGATCTTCGCCTCGACCCGGCCGGGGCCGGGGCCCATGCCGAAGCCGGTGATCACGCCGTCGGGCGCCTGTTCGATGACACCGTTGGCATCGACCCGATGGGACTGACTGTTCTCACGGCCGGTGTCGAGATTCTTCCATCGCACCGAGATCCGGTACGGCTGGCAATTCTGTCCGTCCTGAATGATTTTCACGCGAACACCGAGGTGCCCGGCCTGAGGCTGGGGCACGGTTTCCGCGTTGACGATGGCCGAGCATCCGCCCGGCACCCGGACGAGTGTCGGTACGAATCGGACGACCTGATCCGACGGCAATGCCGCCGCCGGACCACTGAACCCGACGAGCGCGGTAACGGCCGCTGCGGCGGCCACCCCGACCTGAACCGAAACCCGTTGACCTTGCTTGCTTTTCAGACTCATGCTCCGAAATTCGCGACTCGCGCGGAGATCGTTAACCACCGTAACGGTCTCGATGTGACAACGGCGTCGGAGACCTGGGTCACAGAGTTCTCTCAGGCATGCGGCACTCCGCACTCACTGTTGCCCAGTAATGTCCGCGGCGAACTATCGGATTGGAGACAACAGGTGAGCGGACGCAACGGATTTCTGCTGCTCGGCGGGATCTCGTCGGTCGGGGCGGGGGCGGTGCACTTCCTGGCCGCCGGAATGCACAGCGACCACGCCACACTGGCGCGGCTGATGGTCGTGCTCGCCGCGATGCAATGCGCCGTCGGACTGGCGGTGCTGCTGAGTGATCGCAAGATCGTCGTGTCCGCGCTGGCCGCGGTGAACGCGTTCGCGGTTGCGGTGTGGGCGTTCACCCGTTTCGCCGATATCCCGTGGGTCACCGGGCTGACCGCGGAATCACCGGGTGTCGCCGATACCGTCTGCGCCGCGCTCGGTGCGCTCGCTGTTCTCGGCGCGGCCGTCGCACTGCTGCGGCCGGGTGCGACGCTGCCGCCCATGCGGTCCGGGTTCGCGGCCGCCGCCGTCGGTGTGCTGGCACTGGCGGCCATGCTCAACGGCGTCGGGCATGTGCACAGTCACGGCGACGGCGACGATCACGCACACGCGGCGGGCGAGGACCACGGTGACACCGGCGACTCCTGGCCCCGGGCGTTCGACCCGGGCAAGCCGATCGATATCTCCGGCGTCCCCGGCGTCACCGCCGAACAGGAGCAACGCGCGACAGCCCTGATCCAGAACACCCTCGACAAGCTGCCTGCCTTCGCCGATGTCACCACCATCGGCGCACTCGGCTTCCGCTCGATCGGCGATGCCGCCACCGGCTACGAGCACTGGATCAACACCGGCTACATCCGCGACGACAGCTTCCTCGACCCCACCCGACCGGAGTCGCTGGTCTACCGGGTCGACGGCCAGAACCGCACCCTGGTGTCGGCCATGTACATGGCCAAGGGCAAGAAGATCGACGACCCGGCTCTCACCGAGTACGCGGGCCCGCTGATGCAGTGGCACGTGCACGACAACCTGTGCTGGAAGGCAGGCGACAACGGCCCCCAGGTCGCGGGCGTGACCGACGAACAGGGCAACTGCCCGCCGAACTCGATCAACCCCGGCGCGGGCAATCCGATGGTGCACGTGTGGATCGCCCCGCACGAATGCGGCCCGTTCGCGGCGCTGGAAGGTCACGGCGCCGGTCAGGCGGCCACGGACGGTCGGCGCACCGACACCTGCGGCGGCCACGACCACGGCGGCGGCCACAAGTAGGACGGCTTCCCGGCGGGCGCGCGTCTCGACTGCCGATAGTCAGCGGGCTCGCAACCCGCGGCGCAGCGCGTCGATGGTCGTCTCCGGAGAAGTGTTGAAGCAGAACCGGATTCCCGGCGTGATCTCGGTGACGACATTGATCAGACGTTCGAACAGCAGGGTGTGCTCGGGCGCCATCCGCACCCCGGCGCCGATCATCGCGACCCCGAACCGCCCGCCGGTCGCGCAGTCGCGCAGCGTCGCCTCGGCGGCGTCGGGGTCGGCCGGGACCTGGCAGGTGACGATGTCGAAGCCTGCCTCGCGCAGGGCCGTCTCGCCCGCCGCGATACGCGCGGTGAGTGTGGCTTCGTCGATCTGCGGATAGCGGCTGTAGTCGACGGCGCTGGGGTGCAGGCCGATCGAGAGCACGGTGTCGGATTTCTGTTCTGCCACTGCGTCCTCCGTTGTCATCAGATAGGCGGCGACCGCCAGCAGCCCGGCCGCGAGCACCGCGCCGAGTTTCACCACGGCGCGGCGCCGGTGCGGTCGACGAATGTGCCGGTGGGTCCGTCCGGGCCGATCGTCGCCATGGCCACGATCGCGTCGGTGCCTTCGGTGACGGTCTGGAAACCACTGTGCCCGTTGAGGTCGGTCGCCGTATAGCCGGGATCGACGGCATTGACCTTCATGGTGTCGAGTTCGCTCGCGTACATCACGGTGAGCATGTTCAGCGCGGCCTTGGTGCTCGGATAGCCGAGGGCCGGTGGCAGCAGGCCCGCCCACTTCGGGTCGGTGATGGTGGCGATCGAGCCGATGCCGCTGGAGACCATCACGATGCGTGGATGCCCGGACAGGCGCAGCAGCGGCAGGAACGCGTTGGTCACCCGAATGGGGCCGAAGACATTGGTCTCGAACACCTCGCGCAGGTCTTCGGGGCTGGTCTCGCTCGGCGCGATGCGCGGGCCGCCGATGCCCGCGTTGTTGATCAGGACATCGAGGCGGCCCGCTTCGGATTTCACGGTGTCCGCGGCGGTCATGACGGAGTCGTCGGAGGTCACGTCCAGCGCGACGAACCTGACGTCGACACCGGCCGCGGCGAGTTCGGCGGCCGCCGCCGCACCGCGCCCGGTGTCGCGGGCGGCGAGGAACACCTGCCAGCCCCGGCCCGCCAGCCGGCGAACCGTTTCGCGGCCGAGTCCCTTGTTTGCCCCGGTCACCAGGGCGATCGTCTGTGTCATGCCTCCAGATTCACGCCACAGCGAGCCACGCTCCAGTGCCGGAGAGGCATAGGACGCGCGGTACCACGGTCCATCCACACGATGAGCGAACCGACGAGCAGCAGCGGCCAGCCGAAGCCGGCTGGGTTGGCCCAGAAGCTTATGCCGTGCCGCACAGGGGGATGGGATTCGCGGTACCACCCCGGCGCCAGCGACCTGCGGCACCATGGAAACGTGGACAGAGCGGAATTGGCGACGGTACTGCGCGGTGCGCGCTCCCGGCTCTCGCCCGTCGACGTCGGCCTGCCCGCCGGAGCCCGCCGACAGGTACCCGGGCTGCGGCGCGAGGAGGTGGCGGACCTGGCCGGCGTGAGTGTCGATTACATCGCGCGCCTCGAGCAAGGGCGCGGGCCCAAACCGTCCGATCAGGTACTCGGCGCCCTCACCAGGGCGCTGCGGCTCACCGATGTCGATCGGGATCTGGTCTACCGGCTCGCCGGTTCCGAACCGCCGCAGGCCGGGCGGATTCCGATGGTCATCCGGCCGAGCGTCCAGCGACTGCTGGACCGGCTCACCGATCTGCCGGTGCTGGTCCTGTCCGCGAAATCCGATGTCCTCGCCTGGAATCCGCTGTCGGCCGCGCTGCTGGGCGACTTCTCCGCCATCCCACCCGAGCAGCGGAACATCATGTGGCAACGCTTCCTCGGCACCGGCATGGGCCGCGTCGTCATGACCCCCGAGGAGGCCGACAGCAACGCCGCCGCCTGCGTCGGCTGCCTGCGCGCCGTCAAGGCCACCTACCCCGACGACCCAGACCTCACCCGCCTGCTCACCGAACTACGCACGCGCAGCCAGGAATTCGAGTCCCACTGGCAAGCAGGCCGTTCCAGCACCATGCACAGCCTCACCAAAACCATCGCCCACCCCGACCTGGGCACCCTCACCCTCGACTGCGACGCCATGCACGTCCCCCACACCGACCAAACCATCGTCATCTACTCCGCACCCCCGAACACCCCCACCGCCACAGCCCTCGACCTCCTCCGAGTAACCGGCCTCGAAACCTTCGGCCCCAGATAGCTGAGACCAGGCCGGTGGACGCGAGATCCTCGAATACTGGATCCCGGCAGAGGATGTCGCGGAGTTCAACCGCAATATCGTCGGCACGATCGAGGTGGTGCGGCAGTTTCCCGAGGATGCGCCGATACCGGGGGTGATCAGGCTTCAGAATGCTGCTTCACGATCGCTGCCTTGATCGCGCCGATGGCGGTTTGTGGGTCGTCGGCCCAGAAGGCGATGGTCGACGACGTCAGGTCGCCCTGTGGTGTGGAGAAGGTTTGGGGCGCGGCCAGTTGCACGCGGATGTTGGTGGAACTGCCGACCGGGAGGGCGATGGTTCCATTTGCTGTGCGGTGCAACGTCTTCGATTCGTCGTAGCCACGCATGTCGGGGCGCACAGCACGCAGGGCGGAGAGGGGGATCGCGAGTTCTGTGCGGCGCAGGTAGCGCACGCGTAGGTAGTCGGGGGTGAGGACGTGCGGGTACACGTGGTGAGCGGCTAGCAGGCCGAGCATCCACAACAGTCCCCAGATGCCGAGCGCCAACGCGGCCAGGCGGACCGGTGCCCACGGAATGATCAGGTGCACAGCGGGAATCTCCACCGCGCTGACCACGACGAATGCCCAGAGGATGGCCGACATGGCGCCCGCGTAGCGAATCGGGGTGCCGCCCGCGATGTCGGGCTTGCGGGTGATCGCGCGGGCAAGGCTCACCCACAGATCGACTTCGAACCGGAAGAAACGGCGTACGAGCCGCAGGACAGGACGCATGGCGACCTCCTTTGCAATACAACTGCATTGTAAAGAGTCGCACCATGGCAATACAAGTGCATCGTGAAAGAATGGCCGCATGCCGAAACGGGTGGATCACAGTGCGCGCCGGGCCGAGATCAGCGACGCCGTGATGCGGCTGCTCGCCCGCGACGGACTCGAGTCGATCAGCCTGCGCCACGTCGCCGCCGAAGCAGGCGTCTCCGCAGGCCAGGTGCAGCACTACTTCCCCACCAAGGACGCGATGATGGAATTCGCCGCGACCACCATCGCGGGCAGAATCGGCGAGCGCATCACCGCCGCGGGCCCCGACCCCGACCTCCACCAGATCCTCACCGCCCTCCTCCCCACCGACGCCGAATCCACCGCCGACACCCGCACCCTGATCGGCTACCTGGCCTTCGCCTCCGTCCGCCCCCAGATCGCCGAAACCCTGGCAACCAACGGCCGAGGCTTCCGCGACCACATCGCAGGCCTGCTCCCCCACCACCCCGAGCCGATCGCGGCGGCCAGCACCCTGTTGGCCCTCCTCGACGGCCTGGCCTTACACGTGACCGTCGGCCAGATCCCCGCCGACGACGCACGCGCACTGTTGACCAGCGCCATAGATGAAGCTCTCGCGCGACCCTCGCGTGGGCGATGAGCAGAGGCGACGAGCCCGCTCCCGCTGCACGTTCGGCAATGGCCGATGACCAGCAGTCCCGGCGCACCGTTCGATGCGCCGGGGCCGGAACTCATCCAGTGACAGCGGCACCTTCCGAAGCCCGGAGCCGCGCGACAGCGTCGGCGGTGTCAACCATCACCAGCTCCGCGTTGATCTGCGCACCCGCCATCGCACCGGCCGCCGCGGCCGCGCCGACCTGTGCCATCGGGTCGGTGGCGTTGCCCGCGATCCACACGCCGGGGACCGAGGTGCGGCCCATGGGGTCGGCGGGGATGTGGTCGCCGACCCCGCTCGGGTGGGGTTCGGGGGTGAGGCCGAGGTCGGTGAGGAAGGTGGCGCGAGTGCTGAAGCGGGGGCCGACGACCAGGGCGTCCCGGTCGATGACCGTGCCGTCGGCGAGGCGGACGCCGCTCAGCTTTCCGCCGTCGGCGAGCACCTCGGCCACCTCACCGTCGACCACGCGAACACCCCGTGCCGCAAGCTTTTCCGCGTCTTCGTCAGTTGCGGGAGCCGTGTGCGACAGGAACACGATGTCGTCGGTCAACTGGGTGAACAGCAGCGCCTGATGGACCGCCATCGGCCCGGTCGCCAGGATCGCGATCCGCTGATCGCGCACCTCCCAGCCGTGGCAGTACGGGCAGTGCAGCACGTCGTGCCCCCAGCGTTCGCGGAGCCCGGCGATGGGCGGCAATTCGTCGGCGAGCCCGGTGGTGACGAGGATGCGCCGTGCGAAGACGGACCGGCCGTCCGCCAACTCCACCCGGAATTCGCGGGAGGCGTCATCGTTTCCGGGCGTATCGGAGGAATGACCCGCCCCGGCGGCGGAGTCGCCGACACGGTCGACAGCGACCACCTCGCCGGTCACCACGTGGCCCCCGTACCCGCGCACCTCCTCGCGCCCGAGCGCGACCAGCTCCAGCGGCGGCATCCCTTCCCGCCCCAGCAGCCCGTGCACCCCGTCGGCGGGCGCGTTGCGCGGCGCACCGGCATCGATCACCAGCACCGATCGCCGCTGCCGCACCAGCATCAGCGCACCGTTCAGCCCGGCGGCACCCCCGCCGATCACCACCACGTCGTAGGACTCGTTCAGCTCTGTCATGTCGACCTCCTTCGGGAATTCACAGTGCACCAACAGACGAAAAACTGGCAAGCATGTTTGCCGCTATGGCAAACTGGCTGACATGGACGACCTCGAACAGACCCTCGACTCGGTCGGCCCCCGTCTGCGCGCCCTGCGCAAACAGCGCCAGACCACCCTCGCCGACCTGTCCACCGAGACCGGGATCTCGGTGAGCACCCTGTCGCGCCTGGAATCGGGCGACCGCAAACCCACCCTGGAACTACTGCTTCCCCTGGCCAAGGCACACGGCGTCACTCTCGACGAACTCGTCGACGCCCCACCCACCGGCGACCCACGCATCCACCTGCGCCCGGTGACCAGGCACGGCATGACGATGCTCCCGCTCACCAAACGCGCGGGCGGTATCCAGGCCTACAAGATCGTCATCCCCCCGGGCGCGCGCGACCGGCCCGACACACCCCAAACGCACGAGGGCTACGAATGGCTCTACGTTCTCAACGGCCGTCTACGCCTGATCCTCGGCGACCACGATATCGTCCTCACCCCCGGTGAGGCAGCCGAATTCGACACCCATGTCCCGCACTGGTTCGGCGCGGCCGACAACCAGCCCGTCGAATTCCTCAGCCTGTTCGGCAAACAGGGCGAACGCGCCCACTTCCGCGCCAAACCGCGCGAGAACGGTTGACGCTCAACCCCGCAGCGCGGAGATCAACGCGGGACTGAGCGCGAGCGCGGGCAGCGACTCGACCAGCAGATCGACCAAAGACTCACGGCTGATGGGCTTTTCGACCATCCAGGTCAGAATCGTCTCCTCCACGAACGCGATCCAGCCGCGGATCGCGAGGGTGAGCCGCGCCAGATCCGGATCGTCGGGCGGCAGCGGCAGTTCGCTGACGATGAGATCGGCGATGGCGCCGCGGGTCTCGTTGACGTAGTCGGTCATGTCGGGGGTGCGGCTGGCGGGTCCGCGCAACACCGAGTGGTAGGCCGCGGAATGGCCGATGGCGTAGTCGACGAAGCGTTCGATCGAATCGCGCAGCATGTCGAACAGCGACAACTCGCGGTCGGGCATCACGGCGGCATAGAACTCGGTGCTCACATGCCGCGCGATCGCCTCGTGGAACTCCTGCTTGGAGGCGAAGTAGTGGAACAGCAGACCCCGCGAGATGCCCGCCTGCTTGGCGATGTCGTCGACCGAGATGTCCTCGAGCGGTCGATCGGCCAGCATCTCGGCGCCGAGGTGGATCAGCTGCAGTCGCCGCTCCTCCGGGCCGAGCCGGACACGCTTGGTCGCTCCCGAACTTCTGCTACTCACATCGACCATCCTAGCCACTACTGAACTATGCTCAATAGCTGTTGACTCCGGCTCAATAGCGACGTAGTCTGCATTACATGAGTCGCAAGGTTACAGACAACGTTGTCGAACCCCGAACCGTGGACAACCGCGCCCGCCACGTGAAGACGATCATCATCGGCAGCGGTTTCGCCGGTCTCGGCCTGGCCATCCGCCTGTCCCAGCAGGGTCGCGAGGACTTCCTCGTGCTCGAGCGGGGCAGCGAGGTCGGCGGCACCTGGCGTGACAACACCTATCCGGGCGCCGCCTGCGACGTGCCATCGCACCTGTACTCGTACTCCTTCGCGCTGAACCCGGACTGGACCCGCTCGTTCTCGCGCCAGGGCGAGATCCAGGCCTACATCAAGAGCGTCGCGGAGCGCTACGACGTGCTCGACCGGCACGTCTTCGACTGCGACGTGCGCCGCGTGCACTGGAACAACGAGACCAGCCGCTGGGAGATCAGCTCCACCCAGGGCGAATTCACCGCCGACACCGTCGTCAGCGCGGTCGGCGCCCTCTGCGAGCCCGCGCTGCCCGACATCAAGGGCATCAACGAGTTCGAGGGCGAGATCTTCCACTCCGCGCAGTGGAACCACGACGCCGACCTCACCGGCAAGCGCGTCGCCGTGATCGGCACCGGCGCCTCGGCGATCCAGATCGTGCCCGCCATCGCCGACAAGGTCGCCACCCTCGACGTCTACCAGCGCACCGCCCCCTGGCTGCTGCCGCGCATGGACCGCCCCTACCTGCTGCCCGAACGCCTGGCGTTCAAGCACATTCCGGGCGTGCAGCGCCTCAGCCGGGCCGCCATCTACGCCGCGCGCGAGACCCAGGTCGTCGGCCTGGCCAAGTTCCCGGTGCTGATGAAGGGCTTCGAAGCCCTCTCGCGCGCCAAGCTGCAGCTCGAGATCCGCGACCCCGAACTGCGCAAGAAGGTCACCCCGAACTACCGGATCGGCTGCAAGCGCATGCTGATCTCCAACGAGTACTACCCGGCGCTGGATCGCGACAACGTCGACGTGATCACCGACGGCATCGCCGAGGTGAAGCCGGGCTCGATCGTCACCAAGGACGGCACCGAGCGCGAGATCGACGCGCTGATCGTGGCCACCGGCTTCCACGTCACCGATTCGCCGACCTACAACAACATCGTCGGCCGCGACGGGCGCACCCTGTCGGAGGTGTTCGACGAGATCGGTCAGCAGGCCTACAAGGGTTCGGCGATCGCGAACTTCCCGAATATGTTCTTCCTGGTCGGCCCGAATGTGGGCCTGGGGCACACCTCGATGGTGTACATGATCGAATCGCAGATCAATTACGTCAGCGATGCCCTGGCTACCATCGACAAACTCGGCCTGAAAACTGTCGAGGTGCGCGAGGACATTCTGCGCGAGTACAACACCGGCTTGCAGAACAAGCTCGCCAAGTCGGTCTGGAATACCGGCGGCTGCGCCAGCTGGTACCTCGACAAGCACGGCAACAACACCACCCTGTGGCCGGACTTCACGTTCGAATTCCGCAGGATCACAAAGCATTTCGACGTTTCCGCCTACAATACGACAACCGCAGACGCCCCCGGCGCCGATCTGAAAGTGGTGGCAGCACAGTGAGCAAAGATGCTTACTTCACGAACAAGGTATGTGTGATCACCGGTGCCGGCTCCGGCATCGGGCGCGCGCTGGCGGAGAACCTGGCCAAGCGCGGCGCCAAGCTGGCACTGAGCGATATCGACACCGAGGGCCTGGCCGAGACCGTCCGGCTGTGCGAGGCACTGGGCGCGCAGGTGAAGTCCGACCGGCTCAACGTCGCCGAGCGCGAGGCCTTCCTGGTCTACGCCGACTCGGTGAAGCAGCACTTCGGCGTGGTGCACCAGGTGTACAACAACGCGGGCATCGCCTACCACGGCGACGTGGTGAAGACCGAGTTCAAAGACATCGAACGCATCATGGACGTGGACTTCTGGGGTGTCGTCAACGGCACCAAGGCGTTCCTGCCGATGCTGATCGAGTCCGGTGACGGCCACGTGGTCAACGTGTCGAGCCTGTTCGGTCTGGTCACCGTGCCGGGCCAGGCGGCCTACAACTCGGCCAAGTTCGCGGTGCGCGGCTTCACCGAGGCGCTGTACCAGGAGATGAAGGTCTCGAAGACGCCCGTGCAGGTCACCTGTGTGCACCCCGGCGGCATCAAGACCGCCGTGGCCCGCAACGCCACCTACGCCGAGGGCATCGACAAGGCCAACACCGCCTCGCTGTTCGACAAGTACCTGGCGATCCACAGCCCGGAGATGGCCGCGCAGACCATCACCGAGGGTGTGCGCAAGGGTCACGCGCGCGTGCTGATCGGCTGGGAGGCCAAGCTGCTCGACGTGAGCGTGCGCTTCCTGGCTTCGGGCTACAACCGGATCTCGGCCGCTGTCAACGGCCGCTTCATGCCGCACTGACCCTCTCGAGATCCAGGAAAACGCCATGCGCGAGTTCAAGATTCCGCTGCCGGTGGTTCGCGCGCTGCTCGATCCGGTCTTCCGGGTGACGCTGCACGCGCGACTGCCCGTCGCCGTGCAGCGCACCCTGCTCGACGTGTCCTCCCGGCTGCAGTTCATGCCCGACGGCGCCGTCGTGCAGCAATTGCAGCTGGGAGGGCGGCCCGCCGAGCGGGTGATCGCCGAGATCGCGATCCCGGGTTCGCGTACCCGGGCCGTCCCGCCGGAGCGCGCGGCGGGCGCGATCCTGTACCTGCACGGCGGCGGTTACGTGGTCGGTTCGCTGGCCACCCACCGCTCCCTGGTCGCCAGACTGGCGCTCGAGAGTTGCTGTGCGGTGTACTCGCTGGACTACCGGCTGGCGCCCGAGCACCCCTTCCCGGCCGGCCTCGACGACGCCGAGGCCGCGTTCCTGGATCTGGTGAACAATGTCGGCTACCAGCCGGACCAGATCTGCCTGGCAGGCGATTCGGCGGGCGGTGGGCTCGCGCTCGCGCTGGCCCAGCGGCTGATCGAACGCCACAAGATGACCCCGGCCGCGCTCGGGCTCATCGCACCGTGGGTCGACCCGACCGACCCACCGAGCCGCGACCGTGACCTGGTGATCAACCGGGCGTGGTCGCGCCTGTGCGCCGCGCACTACCTGGGCGACGGCGACGCCACCACAGCGGGTTACGCCCCGCTGTCGGGCAATCTGATCGGCCTGCCACCCACCTATGTGCAGGTCGATGTGAGCGAACTTCTGCACGACCAGTGCCGCACGCTCGTCTCGGCCCTGCGTGGAGCGGGCGTGCACGTCCGTTTCACCGAAACCCGCGGCCTTTGGCACGTCGCGCAACTGCAGGCCGCGCTGGTCGCCGAGGCCGCGCTCGCGCTGCGCGAACTCGCGGACTTCCTGCGGGAAGCAATCCAGCCCGTATCGATAGACGACTTACGATAAAGCCAGGTGACGGGCATTTCGGGCGGCGATATCGCAAGCGGGCCGAACGTGTCGTAGATTACTGGCGAGTAGAACCCACTGGAAGGGCACTGATGCGAGAGTTCGAAGTTCCGGCTTCCTACACCATCCCGGACGATGCGAACAATTCCGACAACGTCTTCCGCTTCGGCGAGGAGACGCCGAACGCGGTGTTGTTCAACGTTCCGAACGGCAGCGGCGGCTGGAATGACGTCACGGCGGCACAATTCGCGAAAGCCGTCACCGGCGTCGCCAAGGGCCTGATCGCCTCCGGCGTCGAACTGGGCGACCGGGTCGCGATCATGGCGGCCACGCGATACGAGTGGACGCTGCTCGACTTCGCGATCTGGGCCGCCGGTGGCGTGACCGTCGCGATCTACGACAGCTCGGCCGCCGAGCAGGCCAAGTGGATCCTGCAGGATTCCGAGACCAAGCTGCTGGTCGTCGAGAACGACAAGCACAAGGCGACCATCGACGAGATCGACGCCGCGTCGCTGCCCGCTCTCGCCGAGACCCTGCAGATCGACAAGGGCGCCGTCGACACCCTCACCGAGCGTGGTGCCGACCTCGACGACGCCGTGGTGCACGAGCGCCGCAAGCAGGTCGGCGCGGCCTCGCCCGCCACCCTGATCTACACCTCGGGCACCACCGGCAAGCCCAAGGGCGTGCAGCTCACCCACGCCAACCTGTGGGCCGAGTCGCGCTCGGGTGGCATCGAGCTCAGCGCGTTCGTCGCCGAGGGCCAGAAGACCCTGCTGTTCCTGCCGCTGGCGCACGTGTTCGCCCGCGCGGTCGCGCTGATCGCCTTCGATTCCAAGGTGACCATCCGCCACTCCTCGGACTGGACGACCCTGGTCGAGCAGTTCGGTGAGTTCAAGCCGGACTTCATCCTCTCGGTGCCGCGCGTGTTCGAGAAGGTCTACAACTCGGCCAAGCAGAAGGCGCACGACGGCGGCAAGGGCAAGATCTTCGACGCCGCCGCCGAGACGGCCATCGCCTACAGCGAGGCGCTCGAGAAGGGCAGCCCCGACCTGCTGCTCAAGCTCAAGCACTTCGTCTTCGACAAGCTGGTCTACAGCAAGCTGCGCGCCGCCCTCGGTGGGCAGTGCCTGGCCGCCGTGTCCGGTGGTGGCCCCCTGGGCGCGCGCCTCGGCCACTTCTTCCGTGGCGTCGGCGTCACCATCTACGAGGGCTACGGCCTGACCGAGACCACCGCCGCGTTCAGCGTGAACACCCCCACCCACATCCGGGTCGGTTCGGTGGGTCGCCCGATCCAGGGCCACGCCGCCAAGATCGCCGAGGACGGCGAGCTGCTGCTCAAGGGTTCGGTCGTGTTCGGCGGCTACTGGAAGAACGACGAAGCCACCGCCGAAGCGTTCGAGGACGGCTGGTTCAAGACCGGCGACCTGGGTGCCATCGACGCCGACGGCTTCATCACCATCACGGGCCGCAAGAAGGAAATCCTGGTCACCGCGGGCGGCAAGAACGTCTCCCCCGCCGTGCTCGAGGACTCCCTGCGGGCGCACCCGCTGATCAGCCAGGTGATGGTCGTCGGTGACGGTCAGCCGTTCATCGGTGCCCTGATCACCCTCGATCCCGAGGCCCTGCCCGGCTGGAAGGACCGCAACGGTGTCGCCGCCGATACCGCGATCGAGAAGCTGATCGAGAACGAGGCGCTGGTCGCCGAGATCCAGGCCGCCGTCGACGAGACCAACAAGAAGGTCTCCAAGGCCGAGGCCATCAAGAAGATCCGTATCCTCCCGGTCGACTGGACCCAGGAGACGGGTGAGCTCACGCCGAAGATGTCGCTCAAGCGCGCCGTCGTCATGAAGCAGTACGCCGGTGAGGTCGACAAGATCTACAGCTGACGTCAGCTGCTCAGAAAAGGCCGGTTGCTTTGCGCAACCGGCCTTTTCGTTGTTCTCGATACGTTTTCAGAACCGCTGGGCAGCGAATTGCGCTGCGGTGACGGTCATTCCGTTGACGCTGTAGAGGGTGTGCAGGGCATTGGGGTAGGCGAGCGGGGAACCGTCGCAGATGTTGTCGCCGTCGATGCACAGGTCGATGGTCTTGTTCCGGTAGGACGCGCCGATCGACAGCGCGGGGGCCGCCGCGTCACGCAGGAACCGTTCGGAGGGTTTGCCGAACAGCACGACGGCGGCGACGTGCTCGGCCACCTCGCCCCGCATCGGCTCGGGCAGGTACTGCTCGTATTCCGGCGGAACCCCCTCGGGCACACCGGCACCCGTCGCGAACCCGGCCAGCGCCGCCCCCTGCGAATACCCGCCGAGCACGATCCGCGTGCCGGGACAATTCGCCGCGACGAACTCCACCCGCCGCTGCGCGTCGTCGATCCCGCGCACCACCGACTGCGCGAACCCGAGCCGATCCGCGAAATCACTACTGGCCGGATAGTCGACCCCATAAACCCCCACCGACCGCCCACCGGCATTCGCCCGTAGCGCCTCGACAAAGGACATCCCGGTCACCCCGACCACCCCACCCGGCTCCGCGGTCCCCCGCGCGAACACCACCTCCACATCGGAACACGGCGCCGCGTAAGCGGACTGGATGGGCGATACCACTGGAATCGCGGCTGCCAGGAACACTGCAGACACGAATCGACGAAGAGAACGTGCTGTCATGCCGCGCAGACTACCTACCGGCGGCGCTGACCAGCCCCTTTCCACACCGACTCGCCGACCGACGATCGATAACGCGCGGGCCCCGAGCCCTCGAGAAGCTGCAACACCTGTTGAACTTGCTGGCAAGATAGTGGATGTTCGTGCACGAAGCAGCACAACCTAGGAGCGCGTGTGTCCGCCATCTTCGACTGGGCGACCAGCGACAACTTGCAGCCGGAGCCGGTCACCCTGGAGATCTGGCGCAAGCTGTCCGAGGACTACTGCCGTCAGGTCGAGGTGGTCAACGGTGACATCGTGCGCGCGGAATCGCCGAATCGCGCTCATCAGAAGGCCGCGCGACGCTTGGCCGACCTGGTGGAAGCCGCCGCGCTCGCACATGTCAACCAATGGGGTGGGTGCCTGGATGTAGACACCGACTTCGATGTGGTGCTGTGGGAGTTTCCCCGAGTCACCATCCGCCGTCCTGATGTCGCATTGTTCGACTGCGCACCGAACGATCTGCGCCCGCTGCCCGCGTCACTGGTGAAGATCGCGATCGAGGTGATCTCCCCCGGCACCGAAATGGTGGACAGCGCCGACAAGAAGACCGAATACGCCCTGGCCGGAATCCCCTGGTACTGGCTGGTGTGGGTGTCGGACAACAGCGTCAGCATGATCAAGATCTTTGTCCTGGACCATGTACAGGGGCAGTACGTCCCGCACCTGGAGTTGCAGCCTGCCGACGGTGATTCCGTTATCGAGGCGCCGGTCCGCTGCCAGATCGATTGGAAGCGGTTGAGCGACCTGGTGCTGTGACGGCGACTTCCGGTTTCGCCGCCGATTTCGCGTGGCCCACGAACAGAGCCGAGGCGAACACGCCCACGAGCAGGATCGCGGCGGGCAGCAGCATGGACTGGGCCAGCGACGTACTGAATTCGTCGATGACGTGGGGTGGGAGGGGGCCGGTGCTCGCGCCCTCACCGATCGGGGCATCGCCGCTGAGTCCGTTGGCGCTGAGCCGGGCGGCGATGAGGGCGCCGATGGCGGCACTGCCGAGGACCGAGCCGACCTGGCGGGTGGTGTTGTAGACACCGGCGCCCGCACCGGCCTGGGTGACCGGCAGGTTGTGGGTGGCGGTCGAGGCGAGCGGAGCCCAGATGCAGGCGTTGGCCAGACCGGCGAGCCCGCCGACGATCAGGAACGCCACGATCGACGAATCCGGCTTCATCAGCACGGCGAAACCGACGATGGAGGCGGCGAAGAGGGAGAAGCCCGCGGTCGGGATCAGGCGGGGCGGTAATCGGTCGGCGAATTTGCCGATGAACGGCGCCGCGATACCGGTGATGATCGCCATCGGCGCGAACATCAGCGCCGACGTGGTCGGCGACATCTCGCGCACGCCCTGCAGATAAAAATAGGCGGGCACCATCATGGAGGTGACCGCGGCGCCCATCGCGGCGATCGCCAGATTCGACAAGGCGAAATTGCGGTCGGCGAACAAACTCAACGGCACGAGCGGTTCGCCGGTATTACGCGCCTGATTCACGACGAACAGCACGAGCATCACCACACCGAACGCGATCAACGCCCAGATCCACGGCGCCCAATCCTGCGCGTTGCCCTCCTGGATACCGAAAACCAGGGCGAGCATGCCGATACCGCTGAGCAGCACGCCGACGAAGTCGAACTTGTGCTTGCTGGTCGGCAAGGCAGGTACCAGCCACATCGCCAGACCGAACGCGATGACACCCACCGGCAGGTTCACGAAGAAGATCCATTCCCAGCCGAGCCCGTCGACCAGGACACCGCCGAGAATCGGGCCGATCAGCGTCGCCAGACCGGCCACCGCACCCCACAGGCCCATGGCCGCACCGCGCCGGTCCGGTGGGAAGGTCCGGGTGATCACCGCCATCGTCTGCGGTGTCATCAGCGCGGCACCGATCCCCTGGGCGGCGCGCGCCGCGATCAGCATCCCGATGCTGCCCGACAACCCGCACCACAGCGACGCACCGGTGAACACCGCCAACCCGATCAGGTAGATGTTCTTCGGCCCGAATCTGTCCCCTAATCGCCCGGTGACCAGCAGTGGCACCGCGTAGGTGAGCAGGTAGGCGCTGGTCACCCAGATGACATCGGTGATGTCGGTGTGGAACGCGCTCATGATCGCCGGATTGGCGACGGCGACGATCGTCATGTCCAGCAGGATCATGAAGAAGCCGACCACCAGCGCGAACAGCGCCAGCCATGGATTGCGTTCGGTGGTCATCGATACGTCCTATCGAGGGATTGATCGGGTGACGATCCGGCCGTTCATGATCGTCGCACTGCCGAGCCTAGGCCCGGGCACCGACACGAAGCCCGACGAGCACCGGCTGCGCCCCTGGATAAGTCCTTCTGGCTGGTCGAGGCTGCGGTAACGTTGGGAAATCTCGACAGGGGGAGTGGAAAATGAGTCGTCCCATAGCTTTTCGTGCCGTGCGTGGGCTCGCCTCAACCCTGGTCACGCTGATCGCCATGGTCCTGGTGCTCGAATCGGCGGTGGTCGCGGTGCGATGGCTCGGCTACCTCTCGGTCTCCGGCCGCTACGCGGGCACTGTGAGCAGCGCCGAATACAACGCGAGCCGCGACATCATGATGCCGCTGGAGGTCGGCCTGTGGCTGCTGTCGTTGCTCCTGATGTTCGTCGCGTGGATCGTCCTGGTCGTCTGGATGCTGCGGGCACGCGGCAACGCCCAGATGGTCTCCCCGTCACCGCATCACCTGTCCACACCATGGGCGTTCTGGGGGTGGGTCGTCCCCGTCGTCTCCCTGTGGCTCCCTCCCCTTTTCCTGCACGACATCGCGAAAGCATCGAGCCCCCAGCAACGCGGCACCCCACTCGTACCCCTCTGGTGGATCACCTGGATCGCCGCCTGGCTCATCTTCTGGGCCGGAACCATCCTCACCGCGTCCGGCATCTCCGACGACCACGACACCATCCAAACCCTGCGCGACGCCGAGGTCGACTCCCTGTTCACCTTCAGCCTCCTCCGCACCCTCGCCGCCCTCCTCTTCATCTCCGCAGGCATCCTCCTGTCGACCACCGTCCTGAAAATCACCCGCACCCAATCCCACTGGACTCCGACACGCCATTAGGTGGCCGAGGGTCATCTGTGCCAATGCAGTGTGGCTTCGGTGACGGTGGGGTGGTGGCCGGCGAATGGTGTGCCGGATTCCAGGCTGTCGGCGAGGGTGGTGAACAGGTGGGTGAGGGACGGCCATAGTTCGCCCTCCGAGGCGCCGGTGGCGCTGTATTCGGCGATGCAGCCGGAGCGGGCGCCGGGGCGGGTGTCGAGGAAGAGGGTGGAGCCGTCGAGGTCGGCGAAGGGGATGAATTCGGGGAGGAACAGTTCGCTGGGTGAACCTGCGGGTTCGGCGCTGAGGGTTGCCGGGTCGTAAGCGGCGGCGTACTCGGGGATCCGGTTTCGCTGGTCGTCGATGATCTCCAGCCACAAAGTCCAGATGCGGTGGGCGCCGGACAGGGTGAGCAGGTCGTGGTCGGGGAGGAGGCGGGGCGGGAAGTGGTCGACGTGGTTGAACAGGACGGCGAGGTCGGCCGGGATCCGCTCCCACCAGCCGTGCGAGACGTCGGCGGGATCGTCGTCGCCGGTCGCCACGGGGGCCAGTGTCGACTCCACCCAGTTCTGGACGCGGGTCAGCGGGGCGGTCAGGGCGCGGGCGGGCGAGTCGGTCATAGTCGCCGGTCCCGCCGGGAGGGGGTCGAGGTCGATGCGGCGGCTCTGATCGGCATCTTTCGAGTATGGCGTCCGAGGCGGGCCGAATCGTGTTACGCGCCGCGCGAACCGGCCCGCTGTGATCTAGATCGGCGAGATCGTCCGCCGCTTGCCCGGCACCCGGTCGGGGCGCCGGGGCTGGACGCGGCCAAGCGCCTCGAGCAGTAGTTCGCGCGTGCGCGACGGCAGGACGACGTCGTCGATGCCGAACCCGTCGGCGGCCAGCAGCGGGTCGATATTGGCCTGGAAGAGCTTGATGAGCTGGGTGCGGCGCTCGGCGGGGGCGGGCGCGGATTCGTAGTCAGCGCGGAAGGCCACGTCGACGGCGCTGTCGATGGGGATGGCGCAGATCTCGGCGGTCGGCCAGGCCAGCGACAGATCCGCGTCGACACTTCGCCCGCCGCCCATCACGATATAGGCGGCGCCGTAGGCCTTGCGGGTGACGATGACGAAGCGGGGCACCGTCGCGTTGGCGAGTTCGTAGCCAAGGCGCGCGCTGCGCCGGACCAGGCCGGTTTCCTCGGCGGCGGTACCGACCAGGAAGCCGGGCAGGTCGATGAGGATCAGCAGCGGCAGGCCGAACGCGTCGCAGACGGCGACGAAATGGGCGGCCTTCTCACACGCCGCGCTGTCGAGCGCGCCCGCCAGGTGCAGCGGCTGATTGGCCACCACACCGACCGGTCGCCCGCCGAGGCGCACGAACGCGGTGACCACATTCGGCGCGTTGGTGCGTTTGAGTTCGAAGAGCGTGTCGCGGTCGGCCAGTGCCTCGATCACCTCGCGCACGTCGTAGCCGGCACGCAAGGAGGCGGGCACGAGTGCGTCGATCTCGCCTGCTCGGTCGCCCGGTTCGAAGGGAGCCGTGCCGAGCACGGGAGCGCCGTCGGCTGACGGCGGGAGATAGGACAGGTAGAGCCGGATGGCGTCGATGGCTTCGTGCTCGTCGTCGGTGACCACGTCGACGACGCCACGTTCGGCCTGGATGTCGGCGCCGCCGATCTCGTCGTTGGTCAGGGTTTCCCCCGTCGCGGCCTGCACGAGCGGCGCCGACGACATCCCGATGGTGCCGATCCCCCGCACGATGGTGACGAAGTCGCAGCAGGCGGCGAGGTTGGCGGGCGCGCCGAAACCGGGCCCCATCATGGCCGCCACGATCGGGACGTACCCCGACAGATCGGCCAGCCGCATCAGCAGCCGCGAGCCCGGCGCGGCCAGTCGCGAGTCGAGCGCCTCCTGCATGCGGTGCCCGCCGCCGTCCATCAGCATGACGAGCGGAATCTTGTCCAGCAGTGCGCGTTCCACGCAGCGGTCGAGTTTGGCCATGCCGGTGGCGCCGTTGCTGCCGCCGAGCACGGTGAAGTCGAACGCGGCCAGGGCGAGCGGGCGGCCGTCGACGTAGGCGATGCCGGTGACCACGCCGTCACCGGGCGCGACCAACGGCGCGGCACCGGCCTGGGCGGGCCCGGGCCCGGCGAGCGCGCCGAATTCGTAGAAGCCGCCATTGGCGAGCAGCGCGACCCGTTCGCGCGCGGTCAACTTGCCGCGGGCGTGCTGTTTGGCGACCTTGTCGGCGCGCGCCTCGTCGGTGACCGCGGCATAGGCCTCGCGCACCCGTTCGATCAGCGGGTCCACCTGGGGATCTGTCACGGCACACCTTTCACCCACGACGGCATCGCTCGTTGCCGCGTCGGTGACGACCCTAGCGTTTTTGGCTCAGTGCCAATAGTCGATCCGGCTCAGAGACCGTGCGCGTTCAACCATTCACGCGCGGCGTCGGCGGGCGCTTTTCCACCCTCGATCTGTCCGAGCAACTCGACCAGCCCCTCGGTGGTCAGCTCGCCCGCCACGTAATTGAGCTTCTTCAGCCGCGCACGGTCGAAGATGCCCGAGCGGAACAGCGCGAGGACGTTCTGCGCGCGCAGGTCGTAATTCTTGTCGTCGAGGACCACGAAATCCTCGGTCGCCGCGACCGGACCCGACAGCACGGCGACCTGGACGTCCCCGTGGCGCAAGGCTTCGAACAGTTGCGCCGAGGACGGATAACGCACCGTCGCGGCGAAGGAACAGCCCTCGATGCGTGGGGGTTCGGTGGGCGCGAACCCGCGCACCTCGACGAAGCCTGCCGTGGCGTTCGCGCACGTCAGCGCGTCGATGGTGCGCACGTTGTCGCGGGCGGCGGTCTCCTGGGTGACCAGCAGTCGCGCGCGCAGGTCGGTGCCGTCGGCGGCGTCCGACAGCGACAGTCCCTGCGGCAGTGCCGCATTCACGGCCGCGCCGACGTCGTCGGGCTTGCGGGCCGACGACGACGGATTCCATCGATCGAGCAGGGCGCCGTTGCGCGCGGGCAGGACGGCGATCCGCCCGGCGTCCAGATCCGCCACGGGCGCGGCGGACTCGTCGGCGACGGCTGTTTCCATGCCCGTGCGAGCCAGGGCCTGGGCGTAGATCTCGGCGAGCACCCTCGCTTCGGCCGAACCGTCGGCGCCGACCCCCACCACCGGGCCCGGCTCGTCACCGGCACAGGACGCGAGGGCGAAAACGCAGGTGGCGGCCACCAACACGGCCGCGCTCCGCCGCAAGGCGCCCGAGATCATCCGCCGACACCAACTTCCTGTCTTTGCCGTCAACCCCCGCAATTCGCCGCGACGCGGGGCAATATGAACACCCAGAATGTACCTGCGGCGTCCGCGCCGCACGCACAGCGCACTGCCCGCCTTTGCCGGAAGGACTCCAGTGAGAACCTCTGCACACCGACAATGTCGACCGGCACACCGCATGGTGGTGCGGATGGGCCGGATTCTGGCCGCCGCGGTGGCACTGGCCGCCGCCATGGTGGTGGCCTCGTGCGCCGACTCCGAGCAGCAGCTGGCCCACGGCGATTGCGCCAGCGACGAATTGATCATCGGCTCGGCCGATTTCCCCGAGTCCGAGACCGTGGCGACCATCTACACCGAGGTGCTGCGGATCAACGGTTTCAAGGTGGCGACGAAATTCGATTTCGGAAATCGCGAGGCGTATCTGCCCGCCGTCCGCCGATGCGTCATCTCCTTGGTCCCCGAATACACCGGAAACCTGCTGCGGTACTTGAACAAAGACGCGACCGCGACCACTCCGGCCGAGGTGGATACCGCGCTGAGCAGCGCGCTCGGCGAAGACCTCGCCATCGCCACCCCCGCCCCCGGCCAGAATTCCGACGCGGTCGTCGTCACCCGGGCCACCGCGCAGCGCTGGAACCTCACCACCATCGCCGACCTCGCACCCCATTCGGCCGAGACGACCTTTGCCGCCAAACCCGAATTCGCCGACCGCCCCGGCGGCCTACCCGGCTTACGCAAGAACTACGGCCTCGATATCAGCACCCAGAATTTCGTCGCCGTCGCCGACGAACCGGAGACCGTACGTGCCCTGACCGACGGCCGGGTCACCGCCGCCGATATCTACACGACCTCACCGGCGATCATCCAGAACGACCTCGTGGTCCTCACCGATCCCAAGAACAATTTCGCCGCCCAGAATGTGGTGCCGCTCTTCCACGCCGCCAAGAAGACCGACAAAGCCGTCGCGGTCCTCGACGCCGTGTCGGCCGAACTCACCACCGCGGAACTGATTTCCCTCAACACCGCCGTCTCCGGCGCCGCCAAGATCGAACCCAAGGCCGCCGCTCTCGCCTGGCTCACCGCCCGCGGCCTCGACACCCCGATCGCCTAGGCGATTCAGTCGTCGCCGAGCAGCGCACGCACCGGAAGACGACGGCGGCCCCGCTCCTAGGGGAGCGGGGCCGCTGTCGGTTGTGCGTTGCCGATCAGGCGACGCCCTCGCGGCGCGCGGCCTCGGCCACGGCTTCGGCGACGGCGGGAGCCACGCGCGGGTCGAGCGGGCTCGGGATGATGCGGTCGACGGCCAGTTCGTCGGCGACGACGTTGAAGATGGCGTCGGCGGCGGCGACCTTCATGCCCTCGGTGATGCGGCGAGCGCCCGCGTCCAGTGCGCCCTTGAAGACGCCGGGGAAGGCGAGGACGTTGTTGATCTGGTTCGGGAAGTCGCTGCGGCCGGTGGCCACGATGGCGGCGTACTTGGCGGCCACCTCGGGGTGGATCTCCGGGTCGGGGTTCGACATGGCGAACACGATCGACTCGGGGGCCATGGAGGCGATGAGCTCCTCCGGGATGGTGCCCGCGGACAGGCCGAGGAACACATCCGCGCCGGCCAGCGCGTCGGCGGCGCCACCGGTCAGGCCGCGGGGGTTGCTGCGGGCGGCCAGGTCGGCCTTCACGCCGTTGAGGCCGTCACGACCGATGCTCACGATGCCCTTGGAGTCGAGCACGACCACATCGGGAACGCCCGCGGCCAGCAGGATGTTGGCGCACGCCACACCCGCGGCACCGGCACCGGAGACGACGACCTTGAGCGCCGACATGTCGCGGCCCTGCTGCGCGGCGGCACCCTTGAGCGCGGCGAGCACCACGATGGCGGTGCCGTGCTGGTCGTCGTGCATGACGGGGCAGTCAAGCGCCTCGATGACGCGGCGCTCGATCTCGAAGCAGCGCGGCGCCGAGATGTCTTCCAGGTTCACCGCACCGAAGCTGGGGCGCAGGCGGATCAGGGTCTCGACGATCTCGTCGGGATCGGTGGTGTCGAGCACCAGCGGGATCGAGTTGAGGCCCGCGAACTTCTTGAACAGCGCGGCCTTGCCCTCCATCACGGGCAGCGAGGCGCGCGGGCCGATGTCGCCGAGGCCGAGCACGGCGGTGCCGTCGCTGACGACAACGACGAGGCGATCGGTCCAGGTGTAGGTCTTGGTGAGGGCGGGGTCCTCGGCGATCGCGCGGCTCACCTGGGCGACGCCGGGGGTGTAGGCGATCGACAGGTCGCGCTGGGTTTCGAGCGGCGCGCTGAGCTCGACCGACAGTTTGCCGCCGAGGTGACCGGCGAAGATCTCCTCGTTGGTGATAGCAGCGAGGCTGGCTGCGTCATCGGCCTGGGGCGCCGCGGTGGCATTCGGTGCGTCAGTCACAGGTGACACGATTTCACTCCTGCTCGAGTCGGGCTCAACCGGGGGACGGTTACCGCCGGGTTTTTCTGAAAGCCGGGTTTATCTGGAATACGGGATACATGACGCTCATCGGGTGCGCGGCCGCCCGCGTTTCCGGACGGAACCGGATGCGGGGCGCGACACTGAACCGCGGAGCGGAGCCGGACGGGTGGTCCGGGCGAGCAAACGGGTCGACCTTCGGCCACGACGGTGCGTCGCGAGGCGGACGGTCTCCAAAATCCCCGAACCCGGCGGTGGCAAGGGAAGGGAATTCGCACCATTCTGCCAGCCCGGTCGACCGGTTGCCAAACCGGTGCGGCGTGTCAACGAGCTGGGCGTCATCCGTCGAGCGTAGCCGTGTCGAATTGCCGTGGGGTTAGCGAAAACTCGCAGCACCGGTGCGGTGGCCGGTGAACAGTCACACCGTGACGGTGGTGTTCGCGGTGAGCTCACCGCCGCGCGGGTCGGGCCGCTGCTCCGGTCGCACCCAGACCTCGTCGAGCCCACCACAGCGCAATCTGAGCCGCCACTCGGCCAGCACATCGGGGTGGTCGATGCGCCGGTGGATGCCACGGCTCTCGGTGCGGGCGAGAGCGCTGTGCCCGGCCCACCGGGCGACGGCGAGCAGGGCGGCGGCCTCGCGGGCGCGCAACCGCTCGGCACCGGTGCCGCCGAGCTCGAACCGGGCGCCGGGCCACATGGCGTCGAGTTCGGCGATGCTGTCGGTGAGGCTGTCGGCGCTGCGCCGGAAGCTGCGGCGCAGCGGCAGGGTGTGTTCCTGGACGAGTCCGATCACCGAGCGCGGATCGATGTGGGCGTGTGGACCGAGTCCGGCCCCGGGCGCGGGCGGCAGGGCGACATCGTCGCGGAAGGCGGTGGCCGCGCGGGCGGCTCCCTCCCCCGCCCAGCTCCCCGAGGCGAGCGCCCAGGCGCCACGCAACCCGCCCGAGCACCCGGCTGCCCCGGCGACGACCTCACGACCGGCGACACCACCCGCGGCGAAGAGGCCGGGCACGGTGGTCGCGCAGTCGACGCCGGTGAGGGCCAGCCCGCCGGAGCCGCGCACGGTGCCGTCGAGCACCGCGCGCACCGGCACCCGGCCCGCCGCGTCGACCGCGCCTTGCCTGCGCAGCCAGTGCCCGACCACCTCGGGCACGTCGTCGAGCGCGGCGAAGACCCGCCTGCCGTCGGCGATGGCGGCCAGCGCCGCGGACGTGCGTCCCGGGAGCTCGGCCCCGGATTCGTCGTAGAACGTGGCGAAACGCACCGCGAGCCCACTGGCGATCGTGCGATGCGGGTGCACCCGGGCGAGCACCGGGGCCAGGACGTAGGCGCTGGAGAATTCCATGCCCGACAGCTCGGCACCGGCCTCCGCCGCCATCAGCAGGCCGTCGCCGGTGTTCACCTCGGTGCCCGCGCCGCCGGACCCGAACGCACAGCCGCCGGTGGCGACGACCACGGCGCCCGCGCGAATCGTCCAGCGCTGAAAGTTGTTGTGCCGCCGCACCCCTGCGGCGCCGACCACCCGTCCCGAGCGATCGACGAACAGGTGCAGGGCGGGGTGGTGATCGAGGATGCGCACACCGGCCTCGAGCGCGCCGCGACGCAGTCGGCGCAGGTAACTCGCACCGTCGAACCGGATCCGTCGCGGGTCGGCGACCTGCCTGCCCGACCAGTTCCGCAGCCGCTCGTGCGCCTCGTCGATGACGCGGTGCAGCCAGGCCGGGTCACCGAGCCCGCCGCCGCGCACCAGCGCGCGCTCCACGGCTTCGGCCCGCGCCTGACCCGGTGGAATGTCCCACACTGTCGTCGCGCCGTAGACGCCCGGCCCGCTCGAACCGCAGCGGCCCTTGTCGACCAGCACCACCCGCGCCCCGTGCGCGGCCGCGGAGACGGCGGCCCAGAGCCCGGCGGGTCCGCCGCCGAGAATCAGAACATCCGTCTCCAGGTTGCTCATACAGAGAGATATTCGGGCACAGTTCACCCTTCCGCAACCATTAGCGGACTGTCATCCCCACCACTGTGTCCACAGCAGGGCTCCGGTCATCACGAACACGACCGCCGACCCGGCCAGAGCCGCCGCCCCGCGCCGCCGATCCGCGACGATCTGCGCCGCGACGACGACCACCGTCACCAGTACATGCCACGTCAGGGATTCGCCTCCCGGTCCGGGAAAGTCGCGGCGCGCACCGATCAGCGCGGCACCGACGACCACACACAGCAACGCGACCACACCGCCCGCCACCACACCGCTCAGCGCCCGGACCGCCGTCACGAGGAGATCACCGGAACCCCGCTGGCCTTGCCGATCAGCGCCTCGAACTGTTCCGGATCGGTGCGGCAGGCGCCGATCTCGATGGTCTTGTTGCTGCCGTGGTAGTCCGACGATCCGGTGCGCACCAGGCCGAGCTCGCCGGACAGCTCGGTGAGTACCGCGCGATCGGCGGCGCTGTGATCGGGATGGTCGATCTCGAGGCCGGTGAGACCGAGCCCGGCCAGGTTCCTGATCTCGTCGAGCGCGAGCAGCCTGCCGCGTTTGCGGGCCCGCACGTGGGCGAGCACGCTCACCCCGCCCGCGTCGGCGATCAGCTGCACCGCGCGCGGCAACGGCGTGTCCACCTTCTCCGCGTAGTACGGCCCGTGCGGGGCGAGCAGGTCGACGAACGCGGCGTCGACACTGGCCACCACACCCGCCGCGACCAGGGCCCGCGCCAGATGCGGACGCCCCGCGGCCGGTCCGGCGCCGGCCAGCACGGCCTCGGGATCGATCGGCAGACCGTCGGCCACCATCAACTCCGCCATGGCACGCACCCGCGCGATGCGCTCGGCCCGCAATCGTTCACGTTCCTCGGCGAAACCGCGGTCGGCCGGGTCGAACAGGTAGGCCAGCAGGTGCACCGGAACGGGAAAACCGTCCTCCCCCATGCCCGTACACGACATCTCCATCCCGCGTACCAGGGTGAGTCCAGGCGGACGCGCCGCTTCGGCCTCGGCCCACCCGCCGGTGGTGTCGTGGTCGGTGATCGCGACGACGTCGAGCCCGGACGCGGCGGCGTGGCGAACCAGTTCGGCCGGGGTGTCGGTGCCGTCGGAGGCGGTGGAATGGGTATGCAGGTCGATGCGCACACACTCAGTCTTACAGTGCGGTGTCGGCCGGTGTGCGGCCGTCGACCTGCCCGTAACATCCGGATGTGCCTTCCTTCCCGTCACTGCCGAACTTTCACAAGACGGGTCGTGCCGCGGCGACCGCGCGGCCACGGGTACCGGTGCCGACCGCACGCGCCATCGTCGACTGCGGTGTCTACGTCGACGGCAAGCGGTTACCCGGCCGCTTCACCCCGCAGCAGGCGCTGGCGGAGGCGCGCGGCACCGACTCGGGTTTCGTCTGGGTCGGCCTGCACGATCCCGACGAGACGCAGATGAACGACATCGCCGAGATCTTCGGACTGCATCCGCTGGCGGTCGAGGATGCCGTGGTCGGGCGTCAGCGTCCCAAGCTGGAACGCTACGACGACACGCTGTTCCTGGTGATGCGCACGGTCAGCTACGTGGAACACGATATGCACGCCATCAGCGAGATCGTGGAGACCGGCGACATCATGGTCTTCACCGGCCCGCATTTCGCGATCACCGTGCGCCACGGGGAGCACACCGGCCTGTCGGGCGTGCGAAGGGCACTCGAGGGGCATCCCGATCAGCTGCGGATGGGGCCGCCCTCGGTGTTGCACGCCGTGGCCGATCACGTGGTCGATTCCTATGTGGAGACAACCGAATCCATCGAGGAGGACGTCAACGAGATGGAGGAGGCGGTGTTCACGCCGAACTCAAAGGTGGGCATCGAATCGATCTACCAGCTCAAGCGCGAGGTCGTCGAGCTGCGCCGGGCGGTGTCGCCGCTGGGCGTTCCGCTGGAGCGGTTGGTGAACAACCAGGACCTGCCGGTACCGACCGAATTCCGGCGCTACATGCGCGACGTGGCCGATCACCATGTCAGTGTCAACGAACAGATCGCCTACTTCGACGAGGCGCTGAGCAGCCTGGTCAACGCGGCGCTGGCCAAGATCAGCGTTCAGCAGAACACCGATATGCGCAAGATCTCGGCGTATGCGGCCATGGCGGCGGTGCCGACCATGATCGCCGGTGTGTACGGCATGAACTTCGACTACATGTGGGAACTGCACCAGCGGTGGGCTTATCCGGCGGTGGTCGCGTTGATGGCGGTGCTGTGCGCGTTGCTGTTCCGCAGTTTCCGCCGCAACAAGTGGCTCTAGAGGTTCACCGCACCGCGTCCGGGATCGCGCACGTCGATACCCGCCTCCGTCCACGCGTCGCGCAACGCCTGCGCGCCGCGCACCCGCACCCAGGCGGCCTCGGTGGCGGTCACCGGGGTGACGCTGAGGTAGCGCACCGGTTCGGCCGGTTCGGGCAGCACGATCTCGGGCACCTCGCTCTCGCCGAGCAGCACCGCGGTGAAAGGCCCGTTGTGCCACAACGGTTCACCGAGATCGAGCAGCGCGTCGGCTTGCAGCACAACGCCTTCCACCGACGGTGTGGCGACGAGCACGCCGAGTGAACGAACCAGGCCCGCCTGCGGCCCGGCGGCGGCCAGCAGCGTGAGCACAAGTTCGGCGCGGGGGCCACGGACCGGATCGGCGAGCAGGTCGGCCGGATCGCCCATCGGATGACGCGAGCCGCCGAGCGTCGCGTAGTGCACCACACCGTCACCGGGGATGCGCAGGATCTCGATCGGTTCCAGCCCGAGGAACGTCACCGACGCGGAGTCCACACCGGCGCGCTCGACCTCGTAGTGGTCCAGCACCGCGGTGCGGACCGAATTCACCACATCCATTGCGTCACAGCGCCAATCGGGCCAGCATGTCGCGGGCGCGTTCGGCGGTCTTCGGGTCGCACAGCACGTCGTAACGGCCGGCGACCAACTGCATGGTCGACGCGAAGTCGCGCTGCCCCTTGGTCGCCGCGTAGGGAATGGACGTGGTGATGACACCGAACACGATGCCGCCGAGCAGACCGACGACCAGCGGACCGAGCGCCCCACCGGTGGTGGTGAACAGGCTCAGCAGCAGGCCGAGGAACAGGCCGAGCCAAGCGCCCGACACCACCCCACCGCCGATGACCTTGCCCCAGGTGAGCCGGTACAGCACCCGCTCCACCTGCATCAGGTCGACACCGACGATGGTCACGTCCTGCACCGGGAACTGGTTGTCGGCCAGGTAATCGACCGCGCGCTGCGCCTCGGCGTAGGTCGGATACGACCCGACCGGCCAGCCCGACGGCGGCGTCGGCAACGCCTGCCGCCCGCGGTTCGAGTTGCCCAAGGGATTCGTCATAGTCCCATTCTGCTATTCCTGGCCGGGTTGTGGCGGAGTGAAACGGGTGGTCCTGCTCATTCCGGCGGCGCGGCCCTTCTCGGCGATGACCTGTGCCATCTTGGCGGAGGCCTCGTCGATCATCTCATTGCCGAGCATCACCGCGCCACGAGCACCACCGGCGGCCGAGGTGTGGAAGGCATAGGCCTCCAGGATCAACTCGGCGCGGTCGTAGTCCTCCTGGCGCGGGCTGAAGATCTCGTTGGCCGCGTCGATCTGGTCCGGGTGCAGCACCCATTTGCCGTCGAAGCCGAGCGCGGCGGTGCGCGCGGCGGCCCGGCGGAAGCCGTCCACATCGCGAACCTGCAGGTAGGGGCCATCGATGGCCTGCAGGCCGTGGGCGCGGGCGGTGAGCAGGATGGTCATCAGGATGTGGTGGTAGGCATCGCCGGTGTCGTAGCCGGGCGGCTGTTCGCCGACGACCAGGGTGCGCATATTCAGGCTCGCCATGAAATCGGCGGGACCGAAGACCAGGGCCTGCACACGGGGGCTTGCGGTGGCGATCTCATCGATATTGCGCAACCCCATGGCGTTTTCGAGCTGCGGTTCGATGCCGATGCGCCCGACCTCGAGCCCGCACACCTTCTCCAGCTGGGTCAGCAGCAGATCCAGCGCGCGCACCTGGCCCGCGTCGGTGACCTTGGGCAGCAGGATCGCGTCGAGCTCGCGGCCCGCGCCCTCCACCACCGTGATGACGTCGGCGTAGGTCCATTCGGTCGTCCAGTCGTTGACCCGGACCACCCGTAGCTGCTCGCCCCAGCCCGGTTCGTGCAGGGCGGCCACGATATTGGCGCGCGCCGACACCTTCGCCTCGGGCGCGACCGCGTCCTCCAGATCGAGGAAGACCTCGTCGACCGGCAGTCCCATCGCCTTGTGGATCATCTTCTGGCTACTGCCTGGCACGGCGAGCACCGAACGGCGGGGCTTCATGGGAGCACGCTCCTTACTACTAGCCTGAGGTCATGGCAACCACCAGGGTGTACGTCGCCCGGCTCGCCGGCCTGACAGTGCTGGGTCCGGACGGGGAGTCTATCGGCCGGGTCCGGGACGTGGTCGTCGCCGTCCGGTTCGGGCGGCAACCGCCGCGCGTGCACGGCCTGGTCGTCGAGTTGCCGACGCGCCGAAGGATTTTCGTGCCGATGCTGCGGGTCACCGCGATCGAGCCGGGCGTGGTGACGCTCAATACCGGAACCGTGAGCCTGCGCCGGTTCGCCCAGCGCGCGGGCGAATTGCTCGCGCTGGCCCAGATCGTCGACACCCGGGTGCACGTGCACGACCCGGACCTGCCCGATCTCGAGGACGTCGACGTGTTCGTCGCCGATCTGGGCATCGAGCAGACCCGCACCAGGGACTGGGTGGTCGGCCGGGTCGCGGTGCGCGGGCACCGGCGGATCGGGCGCAGGCGGACGGTGCACGTGGTCGACTGGTCGTCGGTGAGCGGCCTGACACCGGCCGCCGTCGGCAGGCCGGGCCAAGACGTCACCGCGCTGCTCGCCCAATTCGAGGGACTGCGCGCCGCCGACGTCGCCAACCGGTTGCGCGAGCTGCCCGAGAAGCGCCGGGTGGAGGTGGCGATCGCCCTCGACGACGAACGCCTCGCCGATGTGGTGCAGGAACTGCCCGACGACGACCAGGTCGACCTGCTCGGCCACCTCGAGGTCCGCCGGGCCGCCGACGTGCTCGAGGCCATGGACCCCGACGACGCGGCCGACCTGCTCGGCGAACTACCCGAGAGCGAAGCCGAATCGCTGCTGGCCCTGATGGACCCGGAGGAGTCCGAACCGGTGCGCCGGTTGCTCGCCCACTCCCCCGACACCGCGGGTGGCCTGATGACCACCAAACCGGTCGTGCTCAGTCCGTCGACCACGGTCGCCGAGGCGCTGGCCCGCGTCCGCGATCCCGATCTCACCCCGGCCCTTGCCTCGATGGTCTTCGTCGTCCGCCCGCCGACGGCCACCCCGACCGGCAGCTACCTGGGCTGCGTGCACATCCAGCACCTGTTGCGCGAGCCGCCTGCGCATCTGGTGGGCGGCATGGTCGACACCGACCTGGCCGCCCTGACCCCCGAGCTGCCGCTCTCGGCCGTCACCCGCTACTTCGCCACCTACAACCTGGTCTGCGGGCCGGTGATCGACGACGAGAACCACCTGCTCGGCGCGGTCACCGTCGACGACGTGCTCGACCATCTGCTGCCCGAGGACTGGCGCGAGGAGGAGACCCCGCCGCTCGAACAGACCGAGCCGACACCGATCGACACCGACGGGAGACCGGCATGAGGGGTCAGCGCCGCGAGGCATCAGCGGAGCAGCCGAAAGGACACGCGTGAGCGAGAAGAACCTGGCCAGGCAGCGGCTGGAGACACCCGGCGGTACCCGGCTGCGTTTCGACTGGGACTCCGAGGCGTTCGCGCGCAGCAGCGAGCGGGTCGCCCGGTTCCTGGGCACCGGGCGTTATCTGGCGATCCAGACCATCATCGTCATCGTCTGGATCCTGCTCAATGTCTTCGTGGTGGCGCTGCGCTGGGACCCGTACCCGTTCATCCTGCTCAACCTGGCCTTCTCCACCCAGGCGGCCTACGCGGCGCCGCTGATCCTGCTCGCCCAGAACCGCCAGGACAACCGCGACAAGGTCTCGCTCGAGGAGGACCGCACCCGGGCCGCGCAGACCAAGGCCGACACCGAGTTCCTCGCCCGTGAGCTGGCGGCCCTTCGCCTGGCCGTCGGCGATGTCGCCACCCGCGACTACCTCCGGCGCGAACTGGAAGAGATCAAGGAAATGCTCGACGGCGCGCCGAAGACGGAGGCGAAGCGAAAAGGCTCCCGCAAGAAAACCTCCGGTCAAACGCCGTCTCCGCCCCCGGTTTCGCCTGGTGCTCCAGATGAGTAACCGGAAATGCTCTGTAAGTACCTGACCGATGGGTAACCTGGATCACGTTGTTCCGGGCGGGCCGGAGGGGGGACTCTGCGGCGCCGCTGCTTCGACGTAAAGGGTTGGTGTGGCCGCAATGCGAATCTCTGCTCCGATAACTATGTCGGCCCTTGTCGTCGCGGGACTCGTCGCGTCGGGGTCGGCCGCGCACTCGTCGAACCCGAGCACCGCGCCGAGCGCGCCCGAGGCCTTGCTCGCCGCGAACAAGAGCACCACCGACCACAAACCCGAGAGCGATCCGTCCGAAATCGTCGGCCTGCTGCCGGTGACCCAGGAGGCGCCGCGCAAACTGCGCGCGCTGAGCCCCTCGGCCAACAGCCTGGCCCCCTTCGCCGGAACCGTGCCACTGCAATCGATTTCACTACCACCCGGCAGCGGCACGCTCGGCATTCCCGAGATCGTGCTCGCCGCCTACCGCAATGCCGAACTGGCCATGCAGACCGCACAGCCCGGCTGCGGGCTCACCTGGAATCTGCTGGCGGGCATCGGCCGCATCGAATCCGGGCACGCCAGCAGCGGGCGAACCGACGCCGCGGGCACCACGACCACACCCATCTTCGGACCCGCGCTCGACGGCACCCTGCCGGGTAACGAGATCATCAAGGAGGCCGACGGCGGCTTCGTCCGCGCCGTCGGGCCCATGCAGTTCCTGCCGAGCACCTGGGCGCACTACTCGGCCGACGGCAACGGCGACGGCACAGCCGACCCGCACAATGTCTTCGACGCCGCCCTCGGCGCGGCCAAGTACCTCTGCTCCGGCGGGCTGAACCTGCGCGACGCGGCCCAGGAACTGCGGGCCGTCCTGCGCTACAACAACTCGATGTCGTACGCGGCCAATGTGCTCAGCTGGTCGGCGGCCTACCGCACCGGCGGTGCGCCCAGCCAGGTGTCGATCTCGCCCGACATCGTCCCGCCGGGCAGCGCGCCGACCGTCGCGCCGAACGTCCTCGCGGCCGACACACCCGTCACGGCGGCGCCGCCGTCGACGACGAACCAATTGCCGCCCAACACACCGAAGGTCACCACGCCGACCCAGGTGATGATCACGCTGCCCGGCTTGCCACCGATTCCCTGCGGCATCTTCTGCCCCGCGCCCGTCGCACCCGCCCCCGAGGTGTGTGTGAACGAGCCGCTGCCCGCGCAGATGCCCAACCCCATCGCGCCCGCGCCGCAGACGTTCGGTGCCGAGGTGCAACAGAATCCGGCACCGCAGGATCCGGCCGCCGCTCCCCCGCAGCCCGGTGAGCGCACCGAGCAGGCCGCGTGCACCCCCGCCGAACAACCCGCGCCCGCCGAGGCACCGGCGCCCGCACCGGCCGAACCGCAGAAGACGCCGGAGCCGGGCATCGCACCCACCGAGGAGCCCGCGCCGCCCGCCGCTCCGGCACCGGCGCCGCAGCCCGCAATCACGTTGCCGTTCAACATCGTTATCCCGCTGCCGCCCGCCCCGCCGGCCCCCTAGAAATCAAACCGAAATTCAGATCACGGAGGGGTAACAAAAAGGTCTCGGGTGCGGTAATCTCGGCTCATGGGTCGTCATCGTAAACAGCCTGCAACGACGGTTCGACGTAGTTCGATCATCGCGCTCACCGGCTTGGTTCCGGCCGGACTCGTGGCCGTCACCGCCGCCGCCACCGACACGACCACCGCCGAAATGGCGGCCGTGGAGCACGATCTGCCCGAACTCGACACCGAGACCGGCCCCGAGTTCGCCGCCGCACCGCAGGCCGAGGTCGCCGAGGTCGTCCACGCCGAGGCCAAGCAGTCGCGGTCGGCCACCCCCGAGGTGAAAACCGTTGCGCTCTCCGGCGATCGGGTCGCCTCCGACCTGCCCGCCGGCCCGCTCGGCATCCCCGGCATCGCGGTGGCCGCCTACCAGAACGCCGAACAGCAACTGGCCGTGGAGAATCCGCACTGCGGCATGTCCTGGTCGCTGCTGGCGGGCATCGGTCGCGTCGAATCCACCCACGCCTTCGGCAAAGCCGACGCCGACGGCAACCCGATCAAGGCCGTCTACGGTCCCGTTCTCGACGGCAGCCTGTCGGGCAACAACGTCATCCACGACAGCGACGGCGGAGCCCTCGACGGCATCGGCGGCTACGACCGCGCCATCGGCCCCATGCAGTTCCTGCCCGAAACCTGGGAGCGCTACGCCGCCGACGGCAACGCCGACGGCATCGCCGACCCGCAGAACCTCTACGACGCCGCCCTCACCGCAGGCAAGTACCTCTGCGACGGCGGCCTGAACATGCGCGACCTGTCCCAGCAGTCCAAGGCGATCCTGCGCTACAACAACTCCATGGCCTACGTCGCCAATGTGATGGCATGGTCGGGCTCCTACTCCAGCGGCCTCGCCCCCAAGCCGCAAGACCTCCCGCGCATCCACTGAGCACGCGCCCCACACCCGGCCGGGAAACCGGTGCAGCCTAATATCGGACATATGGCAGTGATTACGGAAGCGGATGTGCGGGCGGCGCTCGCGAAGGTCGACGATCCGGAGATCCGCAAGCCGATCACCGAGCTCGGCATGGTCAAGAGCATCGCCATCGCCGACAGCGGCGACGTGCATGTGGAGGTGTACCTCACCACCTCGGGCTGCCCGCTGCGCACCGAGATCATCCAGCGCGTCACCAAGGCCGTCGCCGACGTGCCGGGTGCCGGTGCGGTGACCGTCGATCTCGACGTGATGAGCGACGAACAGCGCACCGAGCTGCGCAAATCGCTGCGCGGCGACTCCGCCGAACCGGTGATCCCGTTCGCCCAGCCCGGTTCGCTCACCCGCGTGTACGCGGTGGCCTCGGGCAAGGGTGGCGTCGGCAAGTCCAGCGTCACCGCCAACCTGGCCGTCGCCCTCGCCGAGCGCGGGCTGTCGGTGGGCGTGCTCGACGCCGACATCTACGGTCACTCCATCCCGCGCATGCTCGGCACCGACGCCAAGCCCACCCAGGTGGAGCGGATGATCATGCCGCCCGTCGCCCACGACGTGAAGATGATCTCGATCGCGCAGTTCACCCAGGGCAACACGCCCGTGGTGTGGCGCGGTCCGATGCTGCACCGCGCGCTGCAGCAGTTCCTCGCCGACGTGTTCTGGGGCGACCTGGACGTGCTGCTGCTCGACCTGCCGCCCGGCACCGGCGACGTGGCGATCTCCATCGCCCAGCTGATCCCGAGCGCCGAGATCCTGGTCGTCACCACCCCGCAGATCGCCGCCGCCGAGGTGGCCGAACGCGCGGGTGCCATCGCCCTGCAGACCCGTCAGCGGATCGCGGGCGTCGTCGAGAACATGTCCTGGCTGGACCTGCCCGACGGTTCGCGCATGGAGCTCTACGGTTCCGGCGGCGGCCAGGTGGTCGCCGACCGCCTCACCCGTGCCGTCGGCTCGACCGTCCCGCTGCTCGGCCAGATCCCCATCGAGCAAGCCCTGCGCGAAGGTGGCGACGCGGGCACGCCGATCGTGCTCTCCGATCCGGAGAATCCGGCCGCCGTCGCCCTGCGCGGCGTCGCCGACAAGCTCGCGATCCGCAAGCGCGGCCTGGCGGGGATGTCGCTCGGCATCGACACCACCCGCCACCTCTGACCGCTCCCGCTGATGCGGGACTTGTCGGTGGGTTTGCCTAGTCTTGGAGCATGCTGACGCTGCTTCTGTATGTGCTCATCGTCGGGTTGGTCGCGGCGATGTTGTTTCTCGTCGCCAGTGCGGTGTTCGGCCGGTCGGAGGAGCTCGGGCCGTTGCCGCAGGGCACCACCGCGACCGTGCTGCCCGCCGAGGGTGTCACGGGGGCGGATGTGCGGGCGTTACGGTTTCAGCAGGTCGTGCGCGGCTACAAGGCCGGTGAGGTCGACTGGGCGTTGGGGCGGTTGGCCGAGCGCATCGACGAACTCGAGTTCGAGTTGGCGCAGATGCGGCAGTGGCAGGCGCAGATGGCAGCGGGCCAGGAGCACCGGTGAGCGAGTTCGTCGACGACGGGCTGGTCCGCTGCGACTGGGCGACCGGCTCCCAGCTCTACCGCGATTACCACGACCACGAATGGGGCAAGACCCTCCACGGCGACGATGCCATGTTCGAGCGGCTGTGCCTCGAGGCGTTCCAATCGGGCCTGTCCTGGATCACCATCCTCCGCAAGCGCCCGGCCTTCCGCGCCGCCTTCGCGGGCTTCGAGATCGCCAAGGTCGCCGAATTCGACGACACCGACCGGGCCCGGCTGCTCGCCGACGCCGGGATCGTCCGCAACCGCGCGAAAATCGACGCGGCCATCGCGAACGCCCGGGTTGCTCGCGACCTGCCGATCGGCCTCGACGAGCTGGTGTGGTCGTTCGCACCCGAGCCACGCCCGAGGCCCGCGACCATCGCGGATGTGCCCGCCACCACACCCGAATCCATTGCTCTGGCAAAGGAATTGAAGCGCCGCGGCTTCGCTTTCGTCGGCCCGACCACGGCCTACGCACTGATGCAGGCGAGCGGCATGGTGGACGATCACCTGGCCGTTTGCTGGGTGCAAGCCGTACCGAAAGGAACCGACTCCGGAGTCAGATTTGCTACTCAGGTGTCCGCCCGAGTCGGCAATAGGGAAGAATAGGACCGGTGTGGCCCGCCGAACACCCGGCGGACCAGAGAACAGTAGTGCGCACTCCACCGCGCAGATCTGGAGGGAGCAGAGGATGGCGGCCATGAAGCCCCGTACCGGGGACGGTCCCCTCGAGGCAACCAAGGAAGGTCGTGGAATCGTCATGCGGGTTCCACTCGAGGGTGGCGGGCGTTTGGTCGTCGAACTCACACCGGACGAGGCAGCGGCCCTCGGTGACGAACTGAAGAGCGTCACCAGCTGACAGCCCTGACCGAGGTCGCCGCACTCCTGGCCTGCCCGGAGTGCGGCGACACCCTGCAGCCCGGCGCAGGCACACTGCGGTGCGCCAACCGGCACAGCTTCGACATCGCCCGCCAGGGTTACGTCGGCCTGCTCACCGGCGCCTCGACGAAAATGACCGGCGACACCGCCGCCATGCTCGACGCCCGCGCGGCATTCCAGAGTGCGGGCCACTTCGCGCCCATCGCGAATGCCGTCGCCCAAGCTTTCCGCTCCGCGCACCCGGCTGGACACACGCCGTCCGCGGCTCGTCACTTCGACACGCTGGGCAATGCGCGGCCGGAAGGCGCGCCCACGGTGCTGAGCAGCCCCGCATCGCCCAGCAGCGCCGCATTGTCGAACGGCGCCGCATCGTCGAACGGCCCCGCATCGCCGGACCGCCACGCATCGTCGGCCGGCCCCGCATCGTTGGACCGCCACGCATCGTCGGCCGACGCCGCATCGCCGGACCGCCACGCATCGTCGGCCGACGCCGCATCGCCGGCCGACGCCGGATCGCTGGGGGGTGCGGTGCTGGAGATCGGAGCCGGTACCGGGTACTACCTGGGCGAGGTCCTCGACGCGCATCCCGGTCTCCTCGGCATCGCGCTCGATGTCGCGAAGCCTGCTGCTCGTCGCGCGGCTCGCGCGCATCCCCGGCTCGCGTCGATCCTCGCCGACGCCTGGCGTGGGCTCCCGATCCGCGATGACGCGCTCACCGGGGTCTTGTCCGTCTTCGCACCGCGCAACCCCGGCGAAGTCGCGCGTGTGCTCGCACCCGGCGGACGGTTCGTCGTCGTCACGCCCACCCCACGGCATCTGGGCGAGTTGATCGAGCCGCTGGGTATGGTCCGCGTCGACCCCGACAAGGAGCGTCGGCTCGATGACGCGCTGTCGGGGACTTTCACCCGCATCGATCACGCCGTGGTCGAATTTCCTATGAAGCTGTCGCGTGGCGACGTCACCAATGTGGTCGCCATGGGACCGTCCGCCTTCCACACCACCGCTGCCGACGACCCGCGCATCGCCGGCCTCGCCGACATCACCGAGGTCACCGCTTCGGTCACCGTTGCGCGGTACGCACCTGTCGGCTGAGCGCGGACAACACCTCGGTGTTTTGTGCACCACGGAGGTATTGGGCTGTATTTTTGGAGCGCTGGCGCGCTCGAGCGCGGCCCCTGAGGGGCCACGCGAACAGCGCTCGAGACTCGCGCTTCGCGCATGCGCTTCGAGCGCTGTTCGCGCGGCCGGGCCGCTACGCCGCTTCGCGGCGGACCCTCCTCGAGGTCGGGTC